>NZ_JBINJD010000041.1:0-35327 GCF_043951915.1 Alienimonas sp. DA493
CCGCGACGCGGAAGCCGAACGGGCGGCCGAACTCGCCCGCGGTCTGGGCCTGCCGATCGCCCCCACGGCGTCGGCCCGATCGTTCCTCATCGAGGGCGAGCTGACCCAGGAACAGGTCGAACGGGACGCGGTCCCGCTGCTCTGCGATCCGGTGGTGGAGGTCGCGGAGGTGACCCGCTGTCACGCCGAGGCCCGGTCGGGCCTCGGCGTGACGGACAAGGAAAAGGGAGAGGTGCTGAACGTCCTCTTCCTGCCCGGCGTGACGGACAACGTGGCCCGCAGCGCCAAGGGGGCGCTGGAGCGGCTGGGTCTGCCGGCGACGAACGTCGCCAGCGTCCGCAAGTACTGGGTGCCGACCGAGGGAACCAACGGCGACGGCGCCGCGGCCCTCGACCGCCTCTGCCGGCGGGTGCTGGCGAACGACAGTATCGAACACGTCGTCCGCGGCCCGCTGCAGCTCGACACGCTCGCCTTGGGCAAGCCGTACGAGTTCCAACGCGTCACCGTCCCGCTGCGGACGATGGACGACGCCGCCCTCATGAAATTGTCCCGCGAGGGCCAACTCAGCCTGTCGCTGGCGGAGATGCGGACCGTCCGCGACCACTTCGCCGCCCTCGACCGCGACCCGACCGACTGCGAACTGGAGAGCGTCGCCCAGACCTGGAGCGAACACTGCTCCCACAAAACGCTCGCCGGGCCGATCCGGTACGCGGGACCGGAGGGGGAGATCGAGTTCCGCAACATGCTGAAGGAAACGATCTTCGCCGCGACCGTGGCGATCCGTGAGCAACTGGGCGAGGACGACTGGTGCCGCAGCGTGTTCGCCGACAACGCCGGCGTGGTGCACTTCGAGGGCGAGGGCGACGCTGAGCAGTGCGTCTGCATCAAGGTGGAGACGCACAACCACCCCAGCGCGATCGAACCCTACGGCGGGGCGAACACCGGGCTGGGCGGCGTCATCCGCGATCCGCTGGGCACCGGGCTGGGGGCGAAGCCGCTGTGCAGCACGGACGTCTTCTGCTTCGCCTCCCCGGAGACCCCCGCGGAGACCCTCCCCCCCGGCGTGCTGCACCCGGCGACGGTGATGGCCGGGGTCGTCGCCGGCGTGCGGGACTACGGCAACCGCATGGGCATCCCCACGGTCAACGGGGCCGTCTGCTTCGACGACCGCTACCTCGGCAACCCGCTGGTGTTCTGCGGCAACGTCGCCCTCATCCCCGCCGACAAGGTGGAGAAGAAGGTCTCGCCGGGCGACCGCATCGTCGCCCTCGGCGGGGCGACCGGCCGCGACGGCATCCACGGCGCGACCTTCTCCTCCGTCGACCTGCACGAGGAAAGCGAATCCGTCAGCGGCGGCGCCGTGCAGATCGGCGACGCCGTCACCGAGAAGATGGTCGCCGACGTGCTGCTGGCGGCCCGCGACCGTGGGCTCTACTCCGCCGTGACCGACTGCGGCGCCGGCGGGTTTTCCTCGGCGGTCGGCGAGATGGGCGAAGAGACGGGGGCGGAGGTCCACCTCGACCGGGCCCCGCTGAAGTACCCCGGCCTGTCGCCGATGGAGATCTGGATCAGCGAGGCCCAGGAACGCATGGTCTTCGCCGTGCCGCCGCAGCACTGGCCGGCGTTCAAGGAGTTGGCCGACAGCGAGGGCGTGGGCGTCGCCGATCTGGGCGAGTTCACCGACACCGGCCGGCTCGTGCTGAAATACGAGGGACACACCGTCGCCGACGTGGCGATGGAGTTCCTCCACGACGGCCGCCCGCACGTGGTGCGGGAGGCGACCTACGCCCCGGCCGCCGTCGAACCGCTGACGCTGCCGGACAAGGGCGACTGGACGGAGGAGCTGCTGGCGATCCTCGCCGCCCCCAACGTCGCCAGCAAAGAGTTCATCGTCCGCCAGTACGATCAGGAAGTGCAGGCCCACAGCGTGGTCAAACCGCTGGTGGGCGAGGCGGAGGACGGCCCCGGCGACGCCGCGGTGATCCGCCCCCTGCCCGGCTCGTCGCGGGGGCTGGCCGTCGGTTGCGGGATCAACCCGCGGCTGGGCGATCTCGACGCCGGCCGCATGGCGGCCTCGGCGCTGGACGAGGCGGTCCGCAACGTGGTCGCCGTCGGCGCCGACCCGGCCCGCATCGCGGTGCTGGACAACTTCTGTTGGGGGAACACGGAACGACCGGAAACGCTCGGTTCGCTGGTCCGCTCGGCGCTGGCCCTGAAGGACTACGCCGTCGCCCTCGGCACGCCGTTCGTCAGCGGCAAGGACAGCCTCTACAACGAGTTCGCCTACACCGACGCGGACGGCAATCGCCAGACCGTCGCGATCCCGCCGACGCTGCTGGTCACCGCGATGGGTCAGGTCCCGGACAGCAACCGGGCCGTCACGATGGACCTGAAAACGGCCGGAAACTCGCTGTACCTCGTGGGGGAGACGAAGGACGAACTGGGCGGGTCGCACCTCGGGCTGGTCCTTTCGCAGACCGGCGGGACCCCGCCGACGGTGGACGCGGACGCGGCCCCCGCCGTCTTCGCCGCGGTGCACGCGGCGATCGCCGACGGCTGCGTGCGGGCCTGCCACGACCTCAGCGAAGGCGGCCTCGCCGTCGCCGCCGCGGAGATGGCGTTCGCCGGCGGGCTCGGGGCGGAGCTGTCCGTCGCCGATCTCACCAGCGGCGACGCAGGCCTCTCCGCCGCCGCCGCCCTGTTCAGCGAATCGAACACCCGCTTCCTCGTCGAGGTTCCCGCCGACCGAGCCGCCGACTTCAAGCGGCATCTCACGGGCGTGCCGCACGTCAAGCTGGGCGCCGTGACCGGCGGCGACCGGCTCGTGCTCCGCGGGGCCGACGGGCCGCTGGTCGACGCGGCGCTGGTCGACCTCAAAGCCGCCTGGCAATCTACTTTTGCAGGGTTCTAAAGCGATGTCCGACAAACCCCGCGTCTTCGTCTCCCGCGTGATCCCCGACGCCGGCCTGGACCGGCTGCGGGAGCATTGCGACGTGGAGGTCTGGCCCAAGCCGACGCCTCCCCGCCGCGACACCCTGCTGGACAAGGTCCGCGGCTGCCACGGGCTGGTGACGATGCTCTCCGACAAGATTGACGAGAACGTCCTCCACACGGCCGGCGACGGGCTGAAAGTCGTGGCGAACTACGCCGTCGGCTACAACAACATCGACGTCGCCGCCTGCAGGAAGCACGGCGTGGCGGTGGGCAACACCCCGGACGTGCTGACCGACGCCACCGCGGACGTCGCCGCCTTGCTGATGCTCGCGGCGGCCCGCTGCTTCACCCCGGCGGCGGCCAGCGTCCGCGACGGCGGGTGGAAGACCTGGGCGCCGATGGATCACCTCGGCGTGGAGCTGGTCGGCAAGACGGTCGGCGTGGTCGGTCTCGGCCGGATCGGCCGGGCGTTCGCCGAGCGGTGCCGCGGCGGGTGGGGGATGAACGTCCTCTACACCGCAAACTCCCCCAAGCCGGACGCCGACCGCGACCTCGGCGCCCGCCGGGTCGAGTTGGACGAACTGCTCGCCGAAAGCGACTTCGTCTCCCTGCACTGCCCGCTGACGGAGGAGACGAAGCGCCTGATCGACGCCCCCGCCCTGGCCAAGATGAAGCCGACGGCCGTGCTGGTGAACACCGCCCGCGGGGAGGTGATCGATCAGGACGCCCTGCACGCGGCGCTGAAGGAGAACGTGATCTTCTCCGCCGGCCTCGACGTCACCACCCCGGAGCCGCTGCCGACCGATTCGCCCCTGCTGGACCTGCCGAACTGCGTGGTGCTGCCGCACATCGGCAGCGCCACCCGGCACGCCCGCGGCGGAATGGCGATCATGGCCGCGGAGAACGTCCTCGCCGGTCTCGCCGGGCGCCCGCTGCCCCACCCCGTCGGCTGACGCCGCGTTCCCGCCCCCTCGTCGTTCCCCTTCGCTCCGCCGTCTATGACCGCCCTCACCCGTATCGCCCGCACCGCCGCCGTCGCCGCCCACGCGGCCGGGGAGGTGTTGCAGGGCTACCGCGGCCGGTTCGAGGTGGAGGAGAAAGGCCCGCAGGACCTCGTCACCGACGCCGATCACGCCGCCCAGGACGCCGTGGTGAAAGCGATCGCGGACGCCTTCCCCAGCCACGACCTCTACGGCGAGGAGGGGCTGCGGGAGGAACGCGGCGGCGAGTACCGCTGGACGATCGACCCGCTGGACGGCACCGGCAACTACGTGCACGGCTTTCCGTTCTACGCCGTCTCGATCGGGGTGGAGCGGCTCACGGACGACGGCCCCGTGCCGGCCGTCGGAGCGGTCTACGACCCCAGCCGGGAGGAGATGTTCCTCGCCGCGCTCCCGGAGGGCGAAGAGAGCGAAGCGACGCTCAACGGCCGCCCGATGCGAACCTCCGGCTGCACGGACCTGCCGCGGGCGTTCCTGATGAGCAGCATCCCGCGCAACTGCCCCGCCGACGCCCCGGAGGTCCGCCGGTTCACGCACATGCTGAACCGCTGCGAGACCGTGCAGCGCAGCGGCTCGGCGGCGCTGAACCTCGCCTACGTCGCCTGCGGCCGGGTGGACGGGTACTGGAGCACGAGCCTCAAGCCGTGGGATCAGGCCGCCGGCGCCGTGCTGGTGGAGGCCGCCGGCGGGGCGATGCGGACGGTCGACGGCGGCCGCTTCCGGATCTCCGAGGCGGACCTGCTCGCCTGCGCCACCGCGGCCCTCGCCGACGCCACCGTGCCCGAACTGGCGGCGATCTAGCGGCCCGGCGGCTAGAGCGCTCTTCAGCGAGGCGTCGCGGAGCTGACCAGCCCGGAGCGCAAGCTCCAGCCGTGCGTGTTTCGGACTGCGGCTGCGCCGACGGCCGATGCTTGCGCATCGGGCTGGTATCGGCGCGCTACGCTCTCCTTAAACCTGCTCTAAACCGCCTGCCAGACGATCGTCGCGACGCCCACCGCCGCGCAGTAGGCCGCGAACCAGTGCAGGCGGTCGTTCGAGACGGCCTTCCGCAGCAGGGAGATCGCCGCCACGCCCACCGCGAAGGCCGTCGCGGCCCCCGCCGCCAGCGGTCCGACCGGCAGGGCGCCGCCGCTCACGCCGGCCTCCCACACCGTCTTCGCCTCCAGCAGCCCCGCCCCGGCGATCGCCGGCACGCCGATCATCAGGCTGAACCGCACCGCCTCCTCGCGGCCGAGCCCGCTCATCAGGCCCCCGGCGATCGTGCTCCCGCTGCGGGAAATCCCCGGCAACAGGGCGAGCGTCTGGAAGGCGCCCACGATCGCCGCCACCGACAGCGGGACGTCGCCGGCGGACGCTTCACGCTCCTCGCCGGGGGCGGGCTCCGCCCGACGCCCGGCCAGAAACTGCCCTGCCAACAACAGGGCCGCGGTCGCCAGCAGGTACACCCCCACGACCGCCGGCCGGGAGAACGTCTCCTCGACCCGATCCTTTAACGGTGTGAATGCGACCGCGACTAACGGCGCCGTCGCTGCGGCGACGCTCGCCAGATAGCGCAGATCGGTCGCCGTCGCCCACAGGGTGCGGCGGTAGGACCAGAGGATGGACCCCAACGTGCCCAAGTGCAGCACGACGACCAGCAGACGATTGCCCTCCGAGTCGATCTTCCGGCCGGTGGCTTCGTCGATCACCGCTTGCGCGATCGCGAGGTGACCGCTGGAGGAAATCGGCAGGAACTCCGCAACCCCCTGCAACGCCCCGAGGGAGACGGCTTCGAGGTACTGCGGGAGCGACGACACGGCGGAGCTTCAGCGTGGGAGGATCGGGCGTAGCCTACGCTCCGCCCCGGGCGTTCACCGGCGAGTTCCCCGTGAAGAACGCAATCAAATCCGATCGAGCGCCGCCACCCACCGCAGGGTCGCCTCGATCGCCTCTTCGGGCAGGGCCTCCGGCGTCGTCTCCTCCTCCACAGCGGCGTCGAGCGTCGCGAACGGGTAACCGCCCTCCCGCAGCGCCGTGCGGGCCTGCTCCGGCAATTCGCCGAGCAACAGGGGGATCAGGGCGTCGTCCGGTTCGTTCGCCGGGAGTTGGGCGGGCGCGGCGTCCGTGACGGCGCCGCGGAAGACGCCCTCGGTGGTGAGGGCGATCCTCCAAACGGTCTCCCCCTGCCCCCCCGTGCCCAGGAGGGCGGTCCGCACCGGCTCGACGGCGTAGCGGTCGCGCATTTGCTCCACCGCCGCTTTGACGAACGGGAGATCGCCCGGCTGGAACCCGACGGGCGTCTCCGGCCGGGGAACCATCAGGATGACGCCGTGCCGCTCCGCGACGGGGCCGAAGCGATCGAAGAACGCGTCCGCCGTCAGAGCCCCCTTCGGCGGCAGGGCGACGAGCAGCGCGAACCCGCGCCGACCCGCCCGCTTCGGAACCCGCAGCGTGCCGCCGCGGTCGTCGAACCCGGGCACCTCCAGCTCAAGCCGCCCGCTCTGATCGGCCGGCAGCGGGTCCGCGGCGGGGTCGATCGTCTCCGGCAGCTCCGCCGGCGGGGCGGCGGGCGGCTCGCCCAAGCTGATCTGAACCCCGTCGCCCCCGGCCCGTTCGAGAGCGATCTCCGTCCCCGGCGCCCGGCGGGAGACGATCCGCCGCAGGTCGTCGGCGGTCTCGACCGGCTCGCCGGCGGCGGCGGTCACGACGTCGCCGACCTCCAGCAGGCCGTCCGCCGCGGAGTCCGGGAAGACGTGGGCGATCTCCACGCCGGGGGTCCCCGGGCCGTCCGGGGCGTCCGCGTCGGCCGGCGGATCGGCAGGGAGCACGCCGAGGTCGCTGGGCCGCCAGGGGGGCAGTTCCGCGACGAGCGTCGCCCTCAATTCCACCTCCGCGCCGTCGCGCTCGACGACCAGCGTCGTCTCGTCCCCTGCGTACAGCGGGCCGAGGGCGAGTTGGGCCTCGTCCGGCCGGGAGACCGGCCGTCCCGCGACCGTCACCAGCCGATCGCCCGGCTGCAGGCCGGCCTCCTCCGCCGGGGAGAGCGGGCGAACGGTGTCGATCACCGGTTCGGCGTCCATCCTGGCGCTTTTGAACGTCACCCCCAGCTTGCCCGGCCGCAGCGTCTCCCCCTCGGCGAGCCGGTCGAGCACGGGGAGCACGTCCTCCAACGGCACCGCGAAGCCGATGCCGCTGTCGTACCACTCCACCCCGCCGGTCCCGCCTTCGGCGGACAGCGGGGCGAGCACGCCGATCGTGCGACCGGCGAGATCGACCAGCGGCCCGCCGTAGTTCGCGGGGCTGATCTTCGCGTCCGTCTGCACCGCACGGCCGAGGATGCGGTTCTTGGCGCTGACGACGCCCACGGAGACGTTCACCGCCTCCGCCGAGAAAGTCCGCCCGACGGCGATCGCCCAGTCGCCCACGCGGAGGGCGTCGATCTCCGCGGGCGTCGCCGGCGCCACGCCGGCGTCCTCCGGCAACTCGACCCGCAGCAGGGTGAGCTGCCGGGCCTCGTCGTCGCCCAGCCGCTCCGCCGCGACGCGTTCGCCGTTCGGCAGCCGGACCAGGATGGAGGTCGGATTGCCGGCGAGGTTCTCGGTGCTGGTGAGGATCAGGCCGTCCGCCCGCACGACGGTGCCGGTGGAGGGGCCGCTGGCGAGCAATCGCCCGTCGGCGGTGTCCACGCCGCCGAGCGTTTCGACCCGGACCACGCTCGGGCCCACCGCCGCGGCGACGGCCTGAAACGCGGCCTCTTCCTTGGCGACGAGGGCCTCGGGGTCGCCGGTCTGCCCCGCGCAGGCCAGGGCGGCGAACAGCGGGACGGCCAGCAGCGGGAACGGGATCATCGGCGGCGGGGGCGGGAGAGTTTGGCGGGCGGTTCGCGAAGGTCCTCCGCCACCGGCACGGCGATCCTCAGGGGGATCAGTTCGCCGTCGCGGCGGACCACGACGTCGACCGGCTCCCCGGGCTCGACCGCCGCCAGGCGGGCCCGCAGTTGGCGGATCGAGGGGACCAAATCGCCGCCCAGCAGCACGATCAGATCGTCCGGCCGCAGCCCGGCGGCGTCGGCGGGGGAGCCTTCTTCCACCAGTTCGACGTACGCCGGGGTCCGCCGAACGACGTCCGCGACCAGCAGCGCCCCCAGGTCCGCCGGCTGCGGGCCGCCGGAGAGCACGGGCGGGGCGGCGTCCGCAGCGACGAACTCGCCCTCGACCATGGCGGCGAGCGTCGGCCCGACCTCCGCGGCCGGCAGGGCGTAGTTCACGTACACGTTCGTCGCGTCGTTCTTCAATTCCCGCCCTAAAATGCCGACGAGCAGCCCCCGGCGGTCGACGACCGGCCCGCCGGCGGAGCCGGGGTTGTTCGTGGGGGCGTCGAGAATCAGCACCGGCCCCGCGATGCCCGCGGCGTTGCGGCCGCGGCGGGCGTCCAGTTCCGCCACGGCGCTGACGACCGCCCGCTGCACCGCGACCGGCTCGTCGCCGCCGGCGACCTTGTAGGAGTTCGAAAACGCCAGCACGCGGGCGCCGGGCTCGGCGGGGGCGAACTCCGCCGGATCGAAGTACGGCAGATCGAGGTCGTCCCGCCCCGGCTCCAGCACCGCGAGCCCGCCGACCGGATCGGCGGCGAGCAGCTTGCAGTTCAGCCGGCGGCCGTCGTCCAAGACGACGAGGATGTTCGGGTCGGCGTCCAACACGTGGTTCCACGCCGTCGCCACGTGCCCGCGGGGCGAGATCAGAAACCCGGTGCCGTAGGCCGGCAGCCCCCGCAGCCCGCCGGCCCCGAAAATCTTGACCACCTTCGGCAGCGTCTCCGCCGTGACGGAGCGGGCGGACGCCGGGACGCCCTCCGAGAGTTCGCCCTGGGCGACGACGCAGGCCAATAGCGCGGCGAGAATCATTCGGCGTCTCCCGAGTCGGCGACGGTCGCGGCGGCGACCTCGAAGGTGCGATACGGCACGCCGCCGGCGGAAACCCGTATCCGCGTCGGCACGGGCAGCGGGCCGGTCAGTCGGTCCTCGTCGAACCGCACCTCGACGGCGGCCCCGCGGTTCTCCTGCCAGGCGTCGAAGCCCCGCAGAACTCCTTTTCCGTCGGCGCCGACGGCGACGTAGAAGTGCGTCGTCACCCCGCGATTTTCCGCGGAGAGCACGTCGACCGTCGGGCCGTCCCAGTCCAGCGGCTCCGTGCCGACGTAGTGCAGGTCGGCGAAGGCCTCGGTCCGCCCGCTCCGCAGGAGTTGCCACTGACGCAGCGCGAACAGCAGCCCGTTCGTGCCGGGCGGTTCGTCCACCACGTCGGCGTCCGGAGCGAGCGTTTGCAGAAAGCGGTTCGCCCCCAGCTTCAGTCCGACGCCGCCGTCGGCGAGGGTGAACTCCGCCGCCACGCCGTCGGCGTCCGTCCCGGTGAGGCGCCAGGCGCCGGCGGGGAGGTCGTCGCCGAGAGAGGACAGCACGCGGTCCCGCTCGACGTCGTTGAAGTGGGCGTTGGCGTAGCCGGGCCGCTTTTCCAGCAGCGGCGCCACGACGTCGTTCGGCGGCGGGCCGGGCTTGGGGGCGACGGTTTGCAGCAGATCGGTTCGCCGGTTCAGGCCGCGGGTGCGGACGAGGAAGTCCAGCGTTTCGGCGCCGCGGCGGACGGTCAGCGGCAGCGGCCAGCCGGCCGGGTAGACGCCGAGCACGTTCTTGAACTGGTTCACGCTGCGGATCGGCCGGCCGGCGAAGGCGACCAATTCGTCCCCCTCCTGAATCCCGCGGACTTGGGCGGCGGAGCCGTCCAAGACGCGGTCGAACAGCACGTCGCCGTTGAAGTCCGTGCGGACGGTCGCGTTCAGCGTGCCGTGGTCCAGCGCCCGGCCGCTGCGGAGGTGGCCGAGGAAGTACTTCACCTGATTGGCGCTGATCGCGTAGGCGGCCCCGCTGTTCACCCGGCCCCGCTTGATGCTGATTCGCCCGTTGATGCCGATCAGCTTGCCGGCCTGGGGCCCGTCGGCGGCGAACAGCGGCCCGCCGGAGTTGCCGGGGTTCACGCTGGCGTCGATTTGCAGGCAGTCGGTGTATTCGAGGAAGGTCCCGGCCGGCTCCTGGTAGCGGTGGGTGCCGCTGACGAGCCCGTAGGTGACGGTCGGGGCGAAGTCGGATTTCGCCAACAGGAACGGGTTGCCCATCGCCAGGCACCAGTCGCCGGGGCGGACGAGATCGCTGTCGCCGAACTCCGCGACCGGGAAGTCGTCCCGGCCCAGCAGCTTGATGAGGGCCACGTCGCCGACCGGGTCGGTGCCGACGATGACGGCGTCGTACACGCGGCCGTCATTGAGGCCGCACTTCATCGCGTCGCCGCAGCCGTCGGTGACGTGGAAGTTGGTCACCGCGTAGCCGTCGGCGGAGATCAGCACGCCCGAGCCGCCCCCGCCGCCGTCCGGGCCGAAAATCGCCACGACCGTGGGTGCGACCTGCTCGACCACCGCGACGCGGGCCGCCTGAGCCTCCAGCACGGCCGGGTCGACCTCCAGCGGGGCGTCCGCGGCGGGCAGAGGGGAGACGAACCCGCACGCCAACGCGGCGAGGGCGAGCCCGCCGCGGACTGTGAACCACTGCGTCGTCATTGCGTGAGCCGCGCGTTCCCGAGGGCGAGGTGATCGCCGGCGAAGGGGTCGTCGCCGACGCCGACGGTGATCGTCAGAACCCGGACGCCGGTGAGGTCCACGTCGAGTTCCAACGGGTCATCCGTATGCGTCAGGCGACGGGCGAACAACTCCCGGCCGTCGCCGGCGATCGTCAGCTCCACCTCGCCGACGCCGAGGGTCCGCCGGGCGTCGTCGATGCCGGCGACGGCCCGCAGCCGGCCGACGTCCTTCGGCAACCGCCACTCCAGCGTCGCCGGGGCGTGCAAGGTGAGACCGCGGTCGAAGGTGCGGCCGTCGATTTGGATCGGCTGCCCCTCCAAATTGCGGTTCCGGCCGACCGGCCACGGTTCGTCCGCCCAGCCGGCGGTGGTCTGCAAATCGTTTCGCGTCGGCAGGTCCGCCAGCGGCGTGACGGAGCCGGCGGCGAAGTCGATCGACGCCACGCCCGCCAGCGGAACCGCCAGCTCCGCCCCGCCCGCCAGCGTGACCGTCAACGCGTCCGCCTCTGCAAGCGTGAGCCCCGCGGCCCGCAGCGCCCCGCCGACGTGCGGCCGTACGATCGCGACCGGCTTCGCGTCCACGGCGGCCCGGCCGAACACGATGCCGACGAAGTTGGCCCGGCCCCGCGGCAGCGGCACCTCGGAACCGTTCAGCAGGAACGGCACCGTCTCCTCCCCCACCCCGCCGACGCTGCCCTCGAGCTTGTCCAGCCGTTCGCCGCGGCGGACCACCACAAGGTCGCCCTCCGGATTCGAGGTCGCCAGCTCCTCCCAGCGTTCTGCGTCGGCGCCGGCGAGGGGGCGAAAGCGGAGGGCCCGCACGACGTTGCCCGGCAGCGAGACGGTCCCCAGCCCCGGCACGTCAGCCCGCAGCCGCCCGTCGGCGATCGCGACCGTCGAGACCGGCAACGAACTGCCGTCGACCAGCCGCACCGCCAACTCCGGCGTCGAGGGGGCGTTTTCCGACGGGGAGAACCGCAGCTCGGCGAGATCGCCGAACGACAGCACACGTTCCCCGTCCTCCGTGGACAGCCGCACGCGGTCGTCCGCCAGTCCGACCAGAGCGCCGGCGACGACCGGGCCGTCGAGCAGCGTCGCCTCGGCCTGCCTCCCGGCCGCCGGGGCGGGCGTGGGGGCGAGCGCCGCGGCGAGCAGCAGCGGGGCGAGGGGCGAAAACGGCCTCATCAATTCTCCTCGGCGGATTTACGAAAGTACTCTTCGACGACGCGGCGGTAGTGGCCGGGATAGTCGCGGTCCAGCAGCGAGCGGGCGCGGGCCTGCTCCTTCTCCGGCAGTTCGCCCCAGCCGCCGGGCCCGTCGGCCGGCTTCATGTCCGCCTCGCCGGCGGTCTCGCTGCCCTTCAGCACCGAGTCGCTGCCGGGGTTGGCGGACTGGTTGGCCGGGGACGGGGCGTCGCCGCCGCCCTCTCCGCCGCCGCCGCCCGCCTGGGCCTGCAGTTTTTCAATAATCGCGTCCAGCCGGGCGATGATCTCGTCCTCCCGCTTGCGGACCTTTGGGCCGGAGTCGCCGAGGTCCAGCCGGCGTTCCACGTCCCGCATCATCCCGGCGACCTCGCGGAGCGATTCCGGCTCGGTCTCGTTCAGTTCCCCGCGCATCAGCCCGGCGAGGGCCGCCATCGGCTCCGGCACCCGGGCGGTGCGGTCCAGCAGCGAGTCGATCGTGGCGAGGGCCTCGTCGCGCATCAGCAGTTGGTGTTCGCTCACCGCCCGGTAGTACAGGGCGGTGGCCGGGTCGACCAGCCCTGCCGGATCGAGCCCCTCCAGCTCCCCGAGGGCCTCGTCGTACATCCCCAGCCGGGCCAGCGTGCGGCCGACCAGCAACCGCAGGTGATCCCGGGCGAAGGGGTCGGAGGAATCGACGGCAAAGTCGACGTCCGGCCGTTCCTCCGGCGGCGGGCCGAGCGGGTCGAGGGTGGAAAGCAGGTCGTCGATCGCCGGGTCCGCCGCCCGCAGGGTGACGGCGAGCAGGTCCAGCCGCTCGGCGGGGGGCGTTTCGTCGGTCAGTTCGTCCCAGGCGGAAAGCAGTTCTTCCCGATTCGGCAGCGGTTCGCCGCGGACCTCCGCCCGGCGATCGAGGTACGCCGTCACGGCCGCCCGCACCTCCGCCATCGGCGGCGGCGCGTAGCTGACCTGCGAGGTCTGGGGCTCGGCGACCGCCTCCGACGCAGGGGCGACCTCCGGCGGGGCGGCCTGTGCGGCGGCGAGGACCAGCAGCAGTTCGGCGATCGGCACGGCGGGTTCCGAGACGGGGCGGGAAACGGGGAAGAAACGGGCGTCAGTTCGTCTTGCCGACGGCGAGGTCGTACGTCGCCGATTCGATCCGCGACTGACGGTCCGACAGCTCCCGCAGGCGGGCGAGGACGTCCACGTCCGCCGCCTCTCCGGGGGCGGGAACCTCCAGACCCAGCAGGCGGGTCCGCCGGTTCACGCCCTTCTGGAGCGTCCGGAGCATTTTCAGCTCGGAAATCTTGTCGACCAGCGCCTGTTCGCCCGGCTGCATCGGCTGCCCCTGCTGGCTCTGGCCGTCCTGTTTTTGCTGCTGGAGCTTTTCCAACTCCTGCTGGAGGGCGTCGATCAGCTCCTCAAGGGATTCGATCACGTCCCGTTCCACCTGTTGGGTGAGTTCGTCGAACCGCGGCGGCTCCTCGCTCAGCAGTTTGGCGACGAAGTCGACGTCGGCGGCGATCTGTTCCAGCGCCTCCGGGAAGGCCACGCTGGAGCCGTCCTCGCGAAGCAGTTGCAGGGCCTTGGCGCCCTCCAGGCCGATCTCCCGCTCCCGCCGGGCGAGATCCCGGGCTCGCGCCCGCTCCCGGTCCGTGACCTCGCCCACGGCGGCGAGGGAGACGGTGTCCGTCAACACGGCCTGCTGCATTGTGAGCATTTTCTGAAAGCGCACCTCCAACGCCCGCAGGACGAGTTCGGCCTCCTCCTCCCGCAGTTGGCGAAGGATTTCCTCCAGCTTCTCCTTCGCCTCGGCGAGGTTCTTGACGGCCTCCGCCTGTTTCTCCAGGGCGCCCTCCCGCTCCGCCTGTTCGAGCTCCTTGAGGGCGTCCTCCATCGCCTTTTTGGCGGCTTCCAACTCCTCCCGGCCGGGCGTTTCGTCCTGCGGCTCCTGCGGCGGACTGTCGGAGGGCGATTGCGATTCACCGCTCTCCCCCGGCTCCCCGGGCTGCCCCGGCGGTCCGGGCTCGCTCGGCTGCCCCGGCTGGCTTTCGGAGGGCGACGGCTCCCCGGACTCCGACGGCTCCCCGCTCGGCGTACCCTCCGAGGGCTCGCCGGGCTGCAATTCGCCCGGCTCCTGCGGTTCAGCGTCGCCGGGGGGCTGTTCGCTCTCCTCAGACTCCTTCTCACCGGGTTCGCCCTCGCCCGGTTCGCGGTCCGAGGGATCGCCTTCGGAGGGCTCGCCGGATTGAGCGTCGCCCTCCATGCCCTCGCCGGATTCGCCGTCGGCGCCCGGCTCCCGCGGTTCACCGGGGGCGCCCTCGGAGGGATCGCCGCTGTCGCCCGGCTCAGCCCCGTTCGGCTCGCCGGCGGCTTTCTCGGCGTCGGCCCCCTTCACGTCCTCCAGCACGTCGTCCGTGCGTTCCAGCACGTCCCGCTGCCGGCCGGCGACGCGGCGGGCGGCGTCGCCGCGGCGGTTGGCGGCCTCGGCGGCTTTCTGTTCGCTCGACAGGCGGTTGACGTCCTTCAACAGGGCGGCGAGACGTTCCTGCTCGGAGTCGATCTCCTTGCGGCGGTCCTCGCTGCGCAGCAGGGCGAGGACGTTTCGCATGCCGTCGACGAGTTCGGCCTGCCGGTCGATCGCGTCGCCGAAGTTCGGCGTCAGCCCAGCGGCGGCGTCGCTGCGGAGCAGGTCGGACACCTCCTTCATGCGGACCTCGATCCGCTCCTCCCGGGCTTTCTGCAACGCCCGCACCAGCAATTCGGAGCGTTCCGGCTCCGTTTTGCGCAGGTAGCGGGCCATCTTCAGCAACGTGTCTTCCAGTCGGGCGAACTGTGCGGCCACCGCCCGCTGTTCTTCCTCCAGGGACAGCGGGCGTTCCTCGTCCGCCGCCGCCGTGGGCAGCGCTGCCGCCCCGCACGCCAGCGCGAGCAACACCCCGAGCCGCGTCAGCGGGCGGGGGAACGGGGGGGCGAAGGTCATTCGAACAGTCCGTCGATGAGGTCGGTCTTCTGTTCCTGACGGGTGCGATCGAGCAGATCGCCCTGTCGGTCCACGAGTTGTTGAAAGTCCCGTACCAATTCGTGGTACTCGGCGAGCTCCTCCATCTCCCGGAGGACCGCGGCCATCGCCGCGGCGAGTCGATCGACGGACTGGGCCGCGGCCCGGGCGGCGGCGGCCCGCTCCGCTGGCGACGCTCCGCTCTCCGCGGCGACGCGGAGGGCGCCGGCGGCCCGATCGGCCTCCGGAAAATGCCGGTCGGCAATCTCTGAGAGCGGTTGGAGGATCAGCTCTTCCAGCCGGGAGACGGAGTTCGACGTCTGCACGCCGTTATTGAGCAGTTCGGCGAGGATCTCGCGGAAACCGCTCTGCACGGCGTCGGCCTGCCCGGCGTTCTGCCCCAACTCCGAGGCAGCCAGACCGGCGGTGCGGCGGACGTCCGCCTCGGAGGTTTGCTCGGAGATCAGGGCGAGGTCGTCGCCGACGGCGTTCACTTCCTCCAGGCTACGTTCAAAGATCCGGCGGAGATTCACCTCCCGATCGAACAGCTGGGCGAGCAGTTCCTCGGGGGTGACGATCCGGAAGCTGCGCTCCGGGCCGCGGCCCACGCCGGGGCCGGTCAGATCGTTCGCGTCCTCGGCGACCACGACCAGGGTCAGCATCTGCCCGACCTTCGGATCGAGACCGGCGACCTCGAAGCGTTCCGCATCCGGGTCGGCGCTGCGGGCGGGGTCGCGGTCGCCGACGTCGAATCGCTCCGGCAGATTGCGCGGCCGGACGCGGAATCGCCGCTCCCGCCACTGCGGCTCCGCGGAAGTCTCGGCCACGGCGGCGCCCTCCCCGGCGTCCGTCTCCCCGTCGTCCGTCTCTTCATCGGCGCTGCCGCCTGCGGGGGCGGTCGCAACGGCTTCGTCGCCGGAGAGTTTGTAGAGGAAGCGGGCCGCGGCGACGCCGTAGTCGTCTTCGATCAGGCCCACGAAGGGCACGGAGGCGGTGCGGGTCAGCACGTCGGAAACGCCGACCGGCTCCGCCCGCACCTTCGGCGGGTCGTCCGTCTGCCCGGCGAGCACCAATCGCACTGGGGATTGGCTGCGGATGCCGTCCGCGTCCTCCAGCTCCACCGCGACGCGGGCACCGGGACGCACGCCCACCGTCCCGTCGGCGGGCGGGAACGGGTCCGCAGGCGTTTCGCCTTCGGCCGACGGAGTGGGCTCCGGGGGGAGCATCGTCAGCGGCACGTGGACCGCGGTCTCGCCCGCGGAGGATTGCAGCGTCGTCGGCACGGCTTCGCCGTCGATCGTCACCCGGGCGGCGGCGAGCGGCTTGTTCGCTTCGAGGATCAGGTTGAACTCCGTGCCGACCGGCACGGTCGCCTTCGCCCCGCGGACCGGGCTGACCTCCGGCTCCCGATCGCCGTCCGCCGTGCGGGCGTTCTGCCGCATGTAGTCGGGGTACTTGGCCGCGAGGGCCACCCGCCGCGGGCGGGGCGGGTCGACCGCCTCGATCACGTAGGGCGTGCGGGTGACGAAGTCGCCGCCGGTCAGCCAGACGGTCATGCCGTCGCGGACCTCGTCCAGCGCGAAGCGGAACTGTCCCGGGCCGTTCGGGAGGGCGAAGCTGCGGCCGGTGGCACCGCCGGCGGTTTCGCGGGTGACGGTGACCTGCTCCGGGGGCGTCCAGGGGCCGCCGCCGGGCCGTTCGCCGTCCGCGACGCCGATCAGCAGCACGAGGTCCGCTCCCCGCGGGTGGCGGTGCGGCTCGCCGGGGGTCAGCAGCTTGCGCTCCTCCCCCGGCGGCAACACCGCGGCGACGGAGAGGTTCGTGGTGCGAACCCGGTAGATCTCGGCGAGTTGTACGTAGGCGTCGGACAGCCGGCGGACCGCGTCCGACTGCCAGAGACCGAAGGCGACGGTGCCGGCGAGCAACACGGCGGCGAGGGCCAGATCGCGGCGGAGCGGGGCCGGGTCGAACAGTTCACCGGTCGGCAGGGCCTGCACGCGTTCAGCGGCGTCGCGGGCGGCCCGGTCGGCGAGAGCGCCGGTGAACGGCGATTCCTGCCGGGCGACCCCCGGGTTTTCCGCCCGCTCCACCGCGAGCACCAGCCGGCCTCGGAGGTCCGGGAAGCGGCGTTCCACCGCCAGGGCGAGGTCTCGCGGGGCCGCGGAGACGACCAGCCGCCCCACCAGCCAGATCGCCGCCACGCTGAACAGCAGCAGGACGGCGGCGGCGTCGAAGCCGATCCGCAGCCAGGTCGGCAGTTCCAGCCGGGTTGCGTAGAACCAGGCGTCGTCTAGCCAGAGGGCGGCCCAGAACACGCCGACGGCCGTCAGCGCGACCAGGGCGAGGCCGCGGAGCAACACGTAGGTCCGCAGGCGGGTCCGCACCGCGGAGAGCAGGCGCCCCAGCTCCGGCCGCAGGGCGGGCGAGGCCGGTCCGCCGGCGCCGGGGGTCTCCGCGAGGGCGGGCGGCGAGGGCATCGACGTCTCGTGCGAGGGGCGGCGGCCGACGGCCTTCACAGACCGTTCATCTGTCCGACGCATCGTAGCGGTCGCCGGTTCCCGTGAAAGCCGTTGCGTCGATCCGCCCCCATCCCGACCGACCGCCCGGCCGCCGGTTTCTCCCTCCCTCAGTCCGTCGTTCAGCCCGCGAAACCGAGGCCGGGACCGTCCAGTTCCGCGGTGCGAACGACGCCATCGGAGATCTCGAACAGGCCGGGATATTTCGGCGCCCAGGCCGCGTTCGGGGCCGGACAGTACTGGCGGCCGTTGCCCTCGATCGCGGCGACCGTCGGGATGCGGGCGGCGAGGCTGGCGGAGTGCAAAAAGGAGGCCCCCGGGCAGGTCAGATCCTGCACGCAGAGGAACAATCCCAGCTTCTGGGCCGCGGCGCCCATCAGCAGGCTCTCCGTCTGCCCCTTGCAGGCCTTCAGGGCGACGCCGCTGTAGCCGAGATCGACCGCCCGCAACAGGGCGTCGTAGCCGGTCAGCGATTCGTCGATCACCACCGGCTTGATCGCCGCCGCCTCGTGCACGGGGATCGGGTGCTCCTCCAGATCGCGGTGGGTGGGCTGTTCGAGGTACTGAATCCGGTCGAACGCCGCCGGGCTGCCGGCCCGTACCCGGTTGAGGAACTCGACCACGTAGGCGGCGTCCTCGCACTTCTCGTTGAAGTCGCAGGAGTACTGCCACGCGGCGCCCTGCCCCTTCGCCTCGGCGACCGTCCGCTCGACGCGCAGGACGCGGTCCACGTCCCAGTCGAGGTCGTCGCCGGCCAGTTTGATTTTGAAGTGGGTCAGACCGTCGGCGGCGACCCATTCCGCCAACGTTTCGGGTAGGCCGTCGCCGATGGCCTGTTCCACGTCGGCGTCGGTGAGCGGGTCGAGGGCCCCGACGAGGTGATAGAGCGGCATCGTCGGCTTCGGCGCCCGCAGCGTGTACGGCTCCAGCGTCTCCCCGGCGAAGCGCTCATCGAGGTAGGCGGAGAGGTCTTGGTTCAGAAACGCCGGCCCGAGCACGTCGAAGCTGCTGCGGTCGTGCACGCGGCCGACGGCGTCGTGCAGGGCAGCGTCGATCGGCGAGGCGGCGACGAGTTGAGCCAGCGGCGGGACCGGCTCCGACTGCACGCCCTCCGCCCGGAGCGAGCGGGCCGTCTCCTCGTGCGTCTGGAGCAGACGGGTCCCGTGTTCGATCGCGTCGCCGTACACATTGAGACGGCCGAACGCGACGCCGGTCCGCTCGGCGAACGCTTTCATCGCGGACTCCGCCTCGCTGACGGAGACCGCGGCGCTCGGCCAAGCCCAGACGTTGCCGACCGGCATCGAGCCGTGCCCGGTCGCGATTCTGCCGTCCCGCCGCTCCACGGTGACGGCGGCGTTGATGAGGTCGGTGCGGTCCACAACGCGGCCGCCGAACTTCAGCGGGGCGCGGAACGGGACCGGTTCGAACGTCACCTCGCAGGCGACGACGCGGACGTCGTGGGGGTTGCTCATGGGGAGACGAGCATCGGCGACGCTTTAGGCCGGCGCCAGTCGGCCCGTCACCTCCTTGGCCAACGCCGCGATCCGGCGGGCCGTGACGGATGGCCGTCCGTCGCCGGGCGTGAATTCCAGCACGGAGCACACCGGCTCCCCGCGCTTTATCAACGAGCCGGGAGCGGGCACGTCTGCAACACCGTCCAAAAAGGACGTTTTGCGGAGCGGCAATTCAGGCGCCCGGCAGTCGAACGGGGCGAAGACGATCCGTTTGCCGGCGTGGAGATGCGTCGGGGGATCTTCCCGCCCAAAGGGGTTGCGGAGCAGGTCCATGCTCGCGGTGAACCGGGGATTGACCTCGACCACTCGGAGGAACTCCGGCGGGTCGTCGCCGCGGCCGACCGTGGCGGCAAAGTCCACGCTGAACGGCCCCTCCAATTCGAACGCTTCCGCCAAGGCAAACGCCGGTTTCGACATCGGCTCCGACCAGACCGGGACGTTCCAGGCGCTGAGCGAACGAAAAGCGAAGTCTTCGGCGCCGCCGTCAACCGGCGGGTCGAGCCAATCCGTGTGCCCGAGCGGCCTCACCTCTCGCTTCACCCTGACGCCGACTGCGGAACAGTGGTGCAGCGCGTCGATCTCCTTCAGGACATACGGCGGCCGAAAGCCGTCCCGCTCCTGAAAGTAGTGCGGCTCCCGCAGGGTCGGGTGCCCTGCGGCCTTACGGTTCCACACGACGATCCCCCGCCCCCCACAGCTCGCCCGCGGTTTGAGCAGCCACGTCCCGTCGGCCGGCGGCGGGTCGTGTTCCACGCGCACCTCCAATGCCGGCAGACCGGCCTCCCGCAGCACGGTCCGCACCCGCACCGGGTCCCTCACGGCCCGGAGCACGTCGCCCGGGTTCCCCCGCAGCGGGGCGAGGGCGGCGCAGCGGTCGACGAGGTCCGGGCGGTTCTCCAGCGGGCCGGTGTACATCCACGGCACGCCGAGTTCGCCGACGACCCGTTCCACCTGTTCGTCGCTGCCGTCCCATTTGAAGCACGGCTCCGCCACCGCGAGCAGGTCGAGGTCGTTGTACCGGTCCAACGCCGCGACCTTCAGCCCGGCCCGCACGGCGCACCACGCCGCGGCCCGGACGCTGCCGCCGACGATCAGCAGGTCGGGGGTCGCCATGGGAGAATCGCGTCGGGTCGGGTGAAACGAACGGGGCGAGATCGTAGGCTCCGGCCCCGCTCATCCCGTTTTCGAGAGATCGAACCATGTCCCTGCACGTCGGCGAAGCCCTGGTGGGCGAAGGCAACGAAGTCGCCCACATCGACCTGATGATCGGCGACAAGTCCGGCCCCGTCGGGCACGCCTTCGCCAACGCGCTCTCCCGCCAGTCGGCCGGCCACAGCAACCTGCTGGCCGTGCTGGAACCGAATCTGGCGGTCAAACCGGACACCGTCATGGTCACCAAGGTGACCATCAAGGGCGCCAAGCAGGCGGTCCAGATGTTCGGCCCGGCCCAGTACGCCGTCGCCAAGGCCGTCGCCGACTGCGTCGCCGACGGGACGATCCCGGAGGATCAGGCTGAAACGCTGTGCATCGTCTGCGGCGTGTTCATCCACTGGGAAGCGGACGACGACAAGAAGATCTACGAATACAACTACGAGGCCACCAAGCTCGCCGTGCAGCGGGCGATGAAGCAGGAGCCGAAGGCGGCCGAAGTGACCTCCAAGAAGGATTCCGCCAAGCACCCGTTCTCCGGCGTGTGACGCTCTCTGATGTGTGGGGTCCGCTCTGCGGACCGGTGAGAGCGCCCGCAGCCCGCCGAAGATCGACCGCGCAACTGAACGGTCCGCGGAGCGGACCCTACGGAGTCCGTCGTGAAGAGAATCCTGCTCCACCTCGACGCGGACGCCCAGCCGTCCGCGTTCGATCGGATCGTCGCCCTCGACGCCGGGGCGGACGAGGTTCTGTCCTACGGCGGCGTCACGCCGGACGGCGCCGTCGCCCTGACGCACGGGGCGATCTTCACCCGCGGGCCGGAGGATCTGAAGCACACGGCGATCTTCGTCGGCGGGTCGGACGCGGAGCGGGCGGAGGCGATCGCCGAAGCCGTCCGCGGGGCCTTCTTCGGGCCGCTGCGGGTCAGCGTCCTGCGCGACCCGAACGGGGCCAACACCACCGCGGCGGCCGCCGTCCTCTCCGTGCTCGCCGACGACGGGTTCGACGGCCCGGCGGCCGTGCTGGGCCTGGGGCCGGTCGGCGGCCGCGTCGCGGCGCTGTTGAAGGAACGGGACGTCGCCGTCCGCACCTACGACCCGGACGAGCGCCGGCAGGGGGCCGCGGAGAGCGTCGCCGACGCGATCGCCGGCGCCGCGGCCGTCTTCGCCTGCGGACCGGCCGGGGTCGAGGTCGCGTCGCTGCCGGAATTGGCCGCGGCCGGCGTCCGGGTCGCCGTCGACCTCAATGCCGTGCCCCCCGCGGGGGTGACGGGGATCGAATCGCACGACCGGGCGGAGGACCGCGACGGCGTCCGCTGTTACGGGGCGCTGGCGGTCGGCGGGCTGAAGATGAAGATCCACAGGGCGGCCGTCGCGGCCCTGTTCGAGGCGAACGATCGGGACCTCGGGGCCGCGGAGGCGCTGGCGATCGGCGAAGGCCTGTCGCGCGCGAAGTGAATTCTCGGGACGGTCCGGGTTGGAGAAGACGGGGGGCCGCTGCTATGTCCCCGCATTCCGGCGTTCGTGCCCCGTTTTCCGGGGGGCGATTGCGCCGGCGCCCGAACGAGTCGGGCGTCATTGCCGCCCAAGGACGTCGCCCATGTCGCCACCGCCCCGCCGACGCGTCCCGGCCGCGCCGCTGGTCTGTCTTGCCACGGCGATCCTTGCTCTGTTGCCGGTCGCGGGGCTGCGCGCCCAGAGCGCCGCTCCGGACGAGCCGATCGTCGCCGTGCGGGTCGAGGGGAACGAAACGATCCCCGCGGCGGTGATTTTGCAGCGGATCTCGATCAAAAGCGGCCGGACCGTCACCAATCACGAGGTGCTGGACGACATCCGCAGCCTCTACGAGACGAAGTGGTTCAGCCGCGTCCAGCGCGAGTTCCGGCGGACCGACGCCGGACTGGAGCTGGTGTTCCTCGTCAAGGAACTGCCGCAGGTCGCCTCCGTGACCTACCAGGGCAACGATAAGAAATCCGACGAGCAGCTCTCCCGCGTGACCGGCCTCGAACCGGGCAGCCCGTACCGGGTGATGTTCAACCGCGACGCCGCGGAGCAGATCCGCCGCTACTACGTCGACGAGGGCTTCCGCCACGCCAAGGTCACGCTGGTGAAGGGCGATTCGGAGTCCGACCGCGACGTCGTGTTCCAGATCGAAGAGGGGCCGAAAGTCCGGGTGGCGAAGGTCTCATTCGAGGGCAACCGCGACTTCTCCGACGCGGTGCTCAAACGGGGGCTGGAGACGAAAACGAAGCTGCTCGGGATGGTCCCGCTCTTCGGGCTGTTCGACCCGACCACCGTCCCGCGGGACGAGGCGGCGATCACCGACTACTACCGCGACTTGGGCTACTTCGACGTGAAGGTGACCGCGGAGGTCGCCGAGAGCGAGGACCGCTCCGAGATCTACGTCACCTTCCATGTGGAGGAAGGCCCGCGCTACCGCGTGCGGAACGTCAATCTGGAGGGGAACGAGAAGCTCCCCGACGCGGCCCTGCTCTCCGACCCGGCCCTGCGGCCCGGCGACTACTACAACGCCCGCTTCCTGCAAAAGGACCGGGCGGAGATGGAGAAGCTCTACGGGGAAGAGGGCCGGCTGTTCACCAAGATCCTGCCGGTGCCGGAGTTCCTCGAGGAGGAGCCGGGCGTCATTGATCTGACCTATCAGATCCAGGAGGACAAGGTCCGGTACATCCGCCACATCAACGTGGAGATCGTCGGCGACCACCCGCATACCCAGCGGAACCTGGTGCTCAACCAGATGATGGTCAGCCCAGGCGAGCGGGCGGACCCGGCGCTGATCCGCAAGAGCAAAGACCGCGTGGGCGGCTCGCCGGTCTTTGGGCACGACGTGGAGGTTTCCATCTCCCCGGTCGAGGAGAACGACAACCGCATCCTGCCGGCCAGCGACATCCGCGGGCAGAGCCCCGAAGCGCCCGCCGCCCGGCGGCCGACCGGGTACGCCCCGGCGACCTCCCGCCGCGATCTGCCGGCCCAGAAGGCCGCGGGGAACGCCGGTCGTAGCGCCGCATTGCCGCCGCGGCCGGCGCCGCTGAACGCGCAGGTGCGGCGGACGGCGTCGCTGCGTCCGCTGTCGGAGCCCACGCTGGACGACGCGTCGCTCGCCGCCGGGTTCGGGGCGACGGCGGCGCCGCCCACGCCGGAGACCGATCCGGCCGGTTGGGTCGCTCAACAGAACCTGTTCGAACTCTCGGTTCACCCGCGGACGACCGCGGAGCCGCAACGGACTGCGCCGCAACTGCTCCCGCCGGCGTGGGTGCCGACGATGCCGACCTTCGACGGTCCCGCGGAGGTGCCCTTCGCCCAGATCACGCCGCGGATGAAGAGCCCGGAGGAGAACGGATTCGTCACGCCGGTCTACCGCGCCCAGAGCCCGGAACCGCCCGCCGCGGGCGGCGGCTGGGAGCCGGGGCCGGTCGTCGAGCCGGTCTCGCCGGGCCCGGTCGTCACCGCCGAGGGCGAGTACAACCCCTTCCGCACGATCCAGCAGACCGGCGGCGACCTCGGGCCGGGCGTCTCCAGCCCCCTGCTCCCGCAGAGCCCCAACGGCGGACCGTTCCAGGGCCCGTTTAACGAACCGCCGCCCTTCCAGGAGCCGCCGGGCTTCGTGGACATCGACGTGCGGGCCCGTGAGGAACGCACCGGCCGGTTCATGGTCGGCGCCGCGGTGAACAGCTCCAGCGGCCTGGTCGGTCAGGTCACGCTGCAGGAGGACAATTTCGACATCTGGAACTTCCCCCGCAGCTTTCAGGAGCTCCGCAACGGTACCGCCTTCCGCGGCCGCGGCCAACGGCTGCGGATCGAAGCGGTGCCCGGCGCCCAGGTCAGTCGCTACCTTATCAGCCTGACGGACCCCTACTTCCTCGACAGCCTCTACAGCGTCGGCGTCAGCGGGTTCTACTACAGCCGGTTTTACGACGAGTGGGACGAGCAGCGGCTCGGCGGCCGCCTGACGGTCGGCCGGCAGCTCACGCCGTTCTGGAGCGTCGTCGGCAGCAGCCGGCTGGAAGAAGTGAAGATCTTCAACCCCGCCTTCCCCACCCCGCCGAAGCTGGCGGAGGCGGTCGGCGACAACACCCTGTTCACGCTCGGCGCCAGCCTGAAGTACGACAGCCGGAACCGGGCGATCCTGCCCAGCGAGGGCATGTTCGCGGAGTTCGGCTACACGCAGGGGTTGGGCGACTTCACCTACCCCCGCTTCGACGCCGAAGCCGCCCGCTACTGGCTGCTGAACGAACGTCCCGACGGCACCGGCCAGCACGTGCTGAGCCTCAACGGCAGCGTCGGCGTCGCCGGCGACGACATGCCCATTTTTGAGAATTACTACCTCGGCGGGTTCCAGACGCTCCGCGGCTTCGACTTCCGCGGCGTCAGCCCGTTGCAGAACGGCGTGCGGGTCGGCGGCCGGTTCAGCACCTTCGGCAGCCTGCAGTACCGCTTCCCGATTCTCGTGAACGACGCCCTGCAGGGGGTTGTCTTCACCGACTTCGGGACGGTCAACGACGACGTCAGCCTGGACGACTTCCGGGCCTCCGTCGGCGCCGGCGTCCGGGTCAGCCTGCCGCAGGCCTTCGGCCCGGCCCCGCTGGCCTTCGACTTCGCCGTCCCCGTCGCCGGTCCGGACTTCGACGACGAGCAGCTGTTCAGCTTCAACATCGGCGTGACCCGCTGACCGCGCGGGGTCCCTTTCGAGGGGTTCGCTTTCAATCGGCGCCCTCCGCGGGCACGCTTCGGGCGTGATCGTGGAAGGACTGGCGACGACCGTCGACGCGCGAGGCCGGGCGAACCTGGCCCCGCTGGGGGCGCTCTGGCCGGACGACCGCGGCGACCGCGGCGGAGACCGCTTCACCCTCCGTCCGTTCTCCGGCTCGACCACCTGCGCGAACCTGCTGGCGACGCGGCGGGGCGTGTGGCACGTGACCGACGACGCGGCGCTGATCGTGCGGGCGGCCCTCGGCGCCGCCGACGCCCCCACCGAGCCGCTGCCCGACGGGCGGGGCGTCCGGCTGGTCGATTGCTGCCGGTGGCTGGACTTCGACGTGACGGCGACGGTCGGCCCGGACGCTCGTGGGCTCTACGAACTGACGGCGAACGTGAGACGCCGCGGTCGGGTACGGGAGGGGGCGGGGTTGAACCGAGCGGCGTTCGCCCTCGTTGAGGGGGCGATCCTCGCCACCCGCACCTTCCTGATCCCGCGGGCGGAGCTCCGGCGTCGCCTTGCCGACCTCGCCCCGCTCGTGGAGAAGACCGGCTCCCCCCGCGACGCCGCCGCCTGGAGCGAACTCGCCGCGGAGATCGCCCGCCGCCCCGCCGCCGACGAGAAGAACGCGGAGTCGGCGGCCCCCGAGCCCGCCGGCCGGCCTCGCCGCCCCGCCCCCCGCCGATGACGCAGTTCGCCCGCCAATCCGTCACGGTGACCGCCGGGGCCCGGCTGCACTTCGGTCTGTGCGCCCTGGCGCCGGAGTGGAGCGGCGCCGGCGTAACGGTCGAGGCCCCGGTCACGCGGGTCACGATCGCCGCGACCGACGGTCCCGCAGAGTTCGTCGCCCCGGAGGGGGAGGAAGAGCGCCTGCGAGCCGCCGTGCGGGCGATCGCCGGCGACGCGCCGGTGCGGGCGGAACTGCTCGCCTGTCCGCCGGCCCACTCCGGACTCGGCTCCGGCACGCAGATCGCCTTGGCCGCGGCGACGGCGACGGCCCGCCTGTTGGGCGAGCCGGACCCGGTCGCCGGGCCGCTGTTCGAGCAGCTGGGCCGGGCAAACCGCAGCCGGCTGGGGGCCGCGGGGTTCCTCTCCGGCGGGATGCTGTTGGACCCGCTGGGGGCGATCGGGGCGGCCCAGGGCACGGCGGTCCGCTGCGTGCAACTGCCCGCCGAGTGGCGCTGGGTGATCGTCCTGCCCGCCGAGGGCGGCGGGGTGAGCGGCGAGGAGGAGGCGGCCGCTCTCCGCAGAATGCCGCCGATGTCCCGGCCCTTCAGCGGGGGGCTGCGACGGATGATTCTCCAGAGTCTCCCGCTCGCCGCCGGCCTCGGCGAGCGCCCGCCGAACGCCGTGCTGTTCGCCCGCATCCTCGGCGACTACGGCATGCGGGTGGGAAAGCACTTCGCCTCGTTGCAGGGCGGCGTGTTCGTCTCCCCGGCGGTGCGGGAGTGGGCCGCGGACCGCAAGGACCGCAACCTGCCCCCGCCGGCCCAGTCCAGTTGGGGCCCGGCGGCGTGCAGCGTGTTCGGCTCCGCCGAGCTGGCCGAGGCCGAGGCCCGCCGCGTGCGGTCCCTGCTGGGCGACGCGGTGACGGTGCTCGTCACCGCCACCCGCAACCGCGGCGCGGACTTCAAGGAACGGTGAGAGCCGCCCCGGCGCCGCGACCGGTCAGGCCGCCCGCTCCCGTTCCCCCTCGCCGTCGCGGCTGAGAATCACGTCGATCTGCCGGTCGTCGTAGCCGGCCTGCCGGAGATGCCGGCGGACCCGCTCCTCCCCGATCGGCAGCGTGACCGGGGCGTCCGCGTCCTCCGGCGGCAAACCGACGACCCGCAGCCGTTCCGCGGCGGTCTCGGCCCGTTCGGCGAGGGCGCTCAGCTCTGCCGCCCGCGTGTTCAGCGAGGCCTCCGCGGCCCGGCCGGCGTCGTGCAGGCGGAGCTCCCACTCCCCGGCGGACTCCCGCACCGCCTCTCGCACCGCGACGCCCGGGTCGGACGGGGCGGCGGCCTTTCTCGGCGCCGTCGTTTTCAGGCGGTAGCGGCGGAGCAGCGTGACCGTCAGCACCGCGATGCCCAGCGGCGCCAGCAAGCTGGCCGGATCGATCGCCAACGGGGGGAGCGGCGGCGGGACGAGCATGAGCCGTGTTCTGCCGGGAGCCGGGAGGAGGTCAGCCGTGCGAGTGATCGTGGCTGTGGTCGTGGTCGTGTCCGCCGCCGTGATCGTGTCCATGACTGTGGTCATGGTCGTGCCCGTGGCTGTGATCGTGGCCGGAACCGTGATCGTGCCCGTGCCCCGGGGCGGCGGCGGGCGACGGCGGGGGAGTCGTGAGGAAGGTCGCCTCCGCCGCCCGGTACACGTCACGCAGGGGGACGCGGCGGTCGGCGGCGATCTTCGCACAGGCGTCGAATTCCGGCGAGAACAGTTCCCCCCCGCCCGGCTTCGGCCCGACTTTGCCCTGCACCGGGCCGAACGCCGTCTCGACCGTCGCCTCCCGCCGCGGCCGCGTGGTGCGGTCCAGCAGCCGGCGCCGCACGCCGAAGGTGGCCGTCTCCGCGAACAGCACCCCCTCGCAGGCCTCCCGCTTCCCCGGCGGGCAGAGGACGCTCAGCACGACTCCGCTGCGGCCCTTCTTCATCGTCGCCGGCAGGGCGAACACGTCGACGGCCCCGGCCTCGAACAGTTTGGAACTGGCGTGGGCGATCGTCTCCGGCGTTTCGTCGTCGAGGTTCGTCTCCAGCAGGAACACGCGGTCGGCGCCGAACCCGCGGGGGGCGTCGTCCGCCGTGCCGACAAAGAGCCGCAGCAGATTCGCCCGGTCCGGCAAATCGAGATCGCCCGCCCCGAGGCCGACCTCGTGCACGGTCATCGCCGGCAGATCGCCGAAGCCGTCCGCCAGCACCGAGACGATCGCCGCCCCAGTGGGAGTGGTCAGTTCGGCGTCGACCGGCACGGCGTCCAACGGCACGCCTTTGAGCAGTTCCGCCGTCGCCGGGGCCGGCACCGGGCAGACGCCGTGGGCGATCTTCACCCGCCCCCGGCCCGTCGGCACCGGGGAGCAGGTCACGCGGTCCGCCCCCAGCAGGTCGAACCCCACCGCGCAGCCGACCACGTCGACGATCGAGTCGACCGCCCCCACCTCATGGAAGTGAATCGCCTCCGGCGTGCTGCCGTGCACGCGGGCCTCGGCGACGGCGATCGCGTGGAACAGCCGGTCGGCGAGGTCGCGGGCGGTCGGAGTGAGGTCGCCCCGGTCGAGGATCGCGGCGATCTCCCTCAGCCCTCGGTGGGCGTGCTGCGGGGGGTGCGTGACCCGCACGTTCTTCGCCCGGAACCCGAACTTCACCACGTCCTCGCAGTGAAGTTCGACCCCCTCCAGCCCGAGCGAAGCGATGGCGGCCCGCACCGCCGCCTCGTCCACGCCGGCGTCCAGCAGGGCGGCGAGGGTCATGTCGCCGGCGATGCCGGTGGGGAGGTCGAGGTGAGCGAGCTTCATGGCGGTTCGTCCGGGGGCGGGCCGCCAAGGGTGATCGGCGCCGCCGAAACCGCAAGCCGACCGGCCCGCCGCGACCTAAGTTCGAAGGTCGCCCCCGGAGACCCGCCCGTGCCCGCCGCCCTCGAACCGCCGCCCGCCGTCCCCCCGGAACCGGCGACGGAACTGCCCGCCGGATTCTTCCCGACACATCCGGAGAGCCTGGAGGAGACCGGCCTGCCGCTGCCGGAGATCGAGGCGCTGGTCCTCAAGATTCTGCTGAATCGCGGTCCGACCAGCGGCCGCGACGTCGCCCGGCAAATCCGCCTGCCGGGCGGGCTCGTCGCCGGGTATCTGCGGGATCTGAAGAAGGCGAACCTCGTCACCTACCGCCGCAACGCCGGGCCGGACGACTACCTGCACGAACTGACCGAGCCCGGCCTGGAGCGGGCCTCCCGGGCCCACGACCGTTCCCGTTACGACGGCTGCGCCCCGGCCCCGCTGGAGCAGTACGTCGCCAGCGTTGCGGCCCAGTCGCTCCGCAATCAGACGATCCGCCGGGACCGCCTGCGGGCGGCGCTGACCGGATTGCAGGTCTCCGCGGAGACCTTCGGCCAACTCGGCGCCGCTCTCGGCAGCGTGGGGGCGCTGTTCCTCTACGGCGACCCGGGCAACGGCAAGACGACGATCGCGGAACGCCTCACCCGGGTCTACGACGAGGAACTGTGGATCCCGCGGGCCGTCCGGATCGGCGGGGAGACGGTCCGCCTGTACGACCCCGCGGTGCACGAGGAACTGCCGGCCCCGGAGGAGGACGCGGCGGACGACGGCCCCCCGCATGACGACCGCTGGGTTCGCGTCCGCCGGCCCACGGTGGCGGTCGGCGGCGAACTGACGATGGAGCACCTCGAGTTGTCGATGAATACGGTCAGCGGGGTGATGGAGGCTCCCGTTCAACTCAAGGCGAACGGCGGCACGCTGGTGGTGGACGATTTCGGCCGGCAGCGCATCCCCCCGGACGAGTTGCTGAACCGCTGGATCGTCCCGCTGGAACGCGGCTACGACTTCCTCAACACCCCCGGCGGGAAGAAGGCGAAGGTCCCGTTCGATCTGCTGACCGTGTTCGCCACGAACCTGCGGCCGGCGGATCTGGTCGACGAGGCGTTCCTCCGCCGCATCCCGTTCAAGGTGCGGGTTGGCGACCCGTCGCCGGAGGAGTTCCGGGCGATCCTGCACGCCCTGGCCCCGACGATGGACCTCAGGCTGGAGGCCGGCGCCGCGGAGGCGTTGGTGACGGAAGGCTTCCTCAACGTCGATCGCCCGATGCGGTTCTGCCACCCGCGCGATCTGCTCCTCCAGGTGAAGCGCCGGGCGGCGTTCGAGGGCCTGCCGCCGGTCGCCACCGCGGAGGCGTTCGCCGTCGCCGTACGGAACTACTTCGCCGATCTGTGAGGGGGTGAAATTCCAAGAGACAAGAAATCAAGAACCATGGCTCTGAGGATCGGCTTTGGTTCTTAAATTCTTGGTTATTGGTCTTTCCGCCCCGCGGCCCCCTGCTGACGGGCGAGTTCCAGCACGGAGAGCTTCTTCGCCGGCTTCGCCTCGCTCGGCGGTTCGGCCGGCGGTTCGGCCGGCGACGCTGGGTCGGCGGGCGTGCTCTGCCCCGCGGCGCCCTGCTGCCGGGCCAACTCTAACACGGACATCTTCTTTCCGCCTGCCGATTTCGCCGGCGGCTTGGAGGCTGCGTCCGACTCCTCGGGGACGCCCGTGCCGGCGGCGCCCTGCTGGCGGGCCAGTTCGAGCACGGACAGCTTCTTGCCGCCTTCCGCTTTCGCCGCGGCGGGGGTTTGCGGCCGCATCTTCGCGGGGGGCTTCTCCAGCGCCCCGGGGGCCGGTTCGCCCTGCGGCTCCTCGCCGACGGCGGCCCGCACCGGCGGGGGCGTGTCCGCGGTTTCCGGCGCCGGCTCCAGGGCGGCTGGGTCGAGGTCGAACCAGGTCTCGTCCGCCCCGTCGAATTGCACCAGGGCCCGGCCGTTCATGTTGACCGTCCGCACCCGCCCGGTGCGGCCCCGGAACCGGGCCAGCGGCCCCACGGCCGCCGCCGACCGCACCGCGACGGCGCGGCCGGTCCAACGGGCTTTCAGTTCCTCCGGCCGGGCGTCCCACATGGGCCGCAGTGTCCGCTCGGGGCCGGAAATCGCAACGGTGGCGGAAGACCGGTCGGATCGGCCATGATCGACGCGTTCTCGCCCGAAAAGGTTCATCCATGCTCACGCCTGCGTTTCTCATCGCCGCCCTCGTCGCTCCGGCCGCGCCGCCGGACCCCGTGCAGGCGGACTACGAGGCGGACGTGGTGATCTACGGCGCCACCAGCGGCGGCATCGCCGCCGCGGTGCAGGTCCGCCGGATGGACCAGTCCGTCCTGCTGATCGAACCCTCCTCCCACCTCGGCGGCCTGACGACCGGCGGACTGGGAGCCACGGACATCGGCAACAAAGCGGCGATCGGCGGGATCTCCCGCGAGTTCTACACCGCCGTCGGCGAGCACTACGCCCACCGCGAGAACTGGAACTATCAGAAGCCCGAGCAGTACGACAGCCGCCGCGGTGAGGTGAAGCTCGACCCGGAGAACCCGGAGCCGTTCTGGACGTTCGAGCCCCACGTGGCGATGAACATCTACGAAAAATGGCTCCAGGAAGTCGGCGTCGAACCGATGATGGAGAGCCCGCTGGACCGCGGCGAGGGCGGCGTGACGATGAAGGACGGCCGCATCGTCCAGATTCGCCTCAAGGACGGCAGCACGGTCCGCGGCGACGTCTTCATCGACGCCACCTACGAGGGCGACCTGATGGCCGCCGCCGGCGTGAGCTACCACGTCGGCCGCGAGGCGGAGTCCGTCTACGGCGAGAGCTACAACGGCGTGCGCCCGGCCCTGAACTACAAGAACCACCGCTTCGTCAAGCCGGTCGACCCGTACGTCACCCCCGGCGATCCCTCCTCCGGCGTCCTCCCGCAGGTGCGGTCTGAACCGCTGCCGCCCTCCGGGTCCGGCGACGACGGCGTGCAGGCCTACTGCTTCCGTCTGTGCGCCACGGACGTCGCCTCCAACCGCATCCCCTGGCCCAAGCCGGAGGGGTACGACGAGAGCCTCTACGAACTGCTCTTCCGCAACTTCGAGGCCGGCGACCTCCGCAAGCCGTGGAACCCGGTGATGATGCCGAACCGCAAGACGGATTCGAACAACAATCACGCCGTCTCCACCGACTGGATCGGCCAGAACCACGACTATCCCGAGGCTTCCGACGAGGAGCGGGCGGAAATCGTCGCCGCCCACGAGAACTACCAGAAGGGCCTGATGTGGTCCCTGGCGAACCACCCCCGCGTGCCGGCGGAGGTCCGCAACTACTTCTCCCAGTGGGGCCTGCCGAAGGACGAGTTCGAGGCGACCGGGGGCTGGCCACCGCAACTCTACATCCGCGAAGCCCGCCGCATGATCGGGCAGCGGGTGATGACCCAGGCCGACTGCCTCAGCGAAGACGTGGCCGAGGACCCCGTCGGCCTGGCCGCCTACACGATGGACTCACACAACGTCTGGCGATACATCGACGAGAACGGCCACGTGCAGAACGAGGGCGACGTCCAGCAGGGCGGCTTCCCGCCCTACCCGATCGGTTACGGCTCGATCGTGCCGAAGAAGGAACAGGCCACGAACCTGCTGGTCCCGGTGGCGATGTCCGCCTCGCACATCGCCTACGGCTCGATCCGCATGGAGCCGGTCTTCATGGTCCTCGGCCAAAGCGCCGCGACCGCTGCGGTGATGGCCGCGGAGAAAGACATCCCGGTGCAGGACGTCGATTACGCCGCCCTGCGGGAACGCCTGCTGGCCGACGGGCAGATTCTCGAATGGACCGGCGGCGGCTGGCGTCGGGCCGAGCGGGTGGCCTCCAAGTCGCTCGACGGCGTCGTCGCGGACGACGAGGACGCGACCTTCACCGGCGAGTGGGACCGCAGCGTCTCGATCGGTCCCTTCGTCGACCGCGGCTACCGGGCCGTCGAGTGGGACGGCAACGGCGAGCCGCCCAGCGCCACCTTCACCCTGAAGGTCCCGCAGGAGGGACAATACGTGCTGCGGGTCGGCGCCCCGCCGCACACGAACCGGACCCGCTCCGCCTTCATCACCGTGGACGACGGCACGCAGCGGGAGACGGCCGGCACCGCGATCGACCAAACCGCCGAGGGCGGCGAGGGCGCCTGGCGGACCTTGGACGGCATCACGGTGAAGCCGGGTTCGACGGTCACGGTCCGCCTGGAAGCCGGGCGGAAGGGCTACACGATCGCCGACGCCGTCTGGCTCGCCCCGGTCGGCGACTGACGGCGAATCAGCGGACAGCGACGACGCATCGACGCGGCGGGGACTGGCGAAGCCGGTTCCCGCCGCCAATGCTGTGAGGCCCCGCGTTCCGTCCCGCCGCCCCGAGCCGCCCGCATGACCGCCCCGGACATCCAGCTGCAAGACGACCCCGACCGCGCCGTCGAACGGGTGGGCGCGGCCTTCAACGACATCAAGGCCCAGATCGGCCGGGTGATCGTCGGGCAGGAGGAGGTCGTCGATCAGCTGCTGATCGCCCTGTTCAGCCGCGGGCACTGCCTGCTCGAAGGGGTGCCGGGGCTGGCGAAAACGCTGATGATCTCCACGCTGGCGCGGACGCTCTCGATGAGCTTCGCCCGCATCCAGTTCACGCCGGACCTAATGCCGGCCGACATCACCGGCACGGACGTGCTCCAGCAGAACCGGGAGACCGGCGACCGGGAGTTCCGCTTCCTCAACGGCCCGCTGTTCCACAACGTGGTGCTGGCGGACGAGATCAACCGGACGCCGCCCAAGACCCAGGCGGCCCTGCTGGAAGCGATGCAGGAACGGCAGGTGTCGGTTGGTCAAAGCCGGCACGCCCTGCCGGACCCGTTCTTCGTGCTGGCGACCCAGAACCCGATCGAGCAGGAAGGCACCTACCTGCTGCCGGAGGCCCAGCAGGACCGGTTCATGTTCAAGGTGTTCGTCGGCTACCCGACGTTCGAGGAAGAAAAGCAGATCGCCAAGGCGACCACCGGCGTGACCGCCGACGAGATCGACCCGGTCCTCTCCGGACCGGAGATCGTCGAGCTACAGAAGCTCGTCCGCCAGGTCCCGGCGAGCGATCACGTGATCGAATACGCCCTCGCCCTGGTCCGCCAGACCCGCATCACCGAGCCGGGCGCCCCGGACTTCGCCAAGGAATGGCTCAGCTGGGGCGCCGGCCCCCGGGCCGTGCAGATGCTGTTGCTCGGCGGCAAAGCGAAGGCCCTGCTCGCCGGCCGCACGCACGTGTCGACGGAGGACGTCGCCTCCCTCGCCGCCCCGGTGCTGCGGCACCGCATCGTCTGCAACTTCGCCGCCGAATCCGACGGCGTCACCACCGACCGCGTCATCGCCAAATTGGTCGAAGAAACCCCGCAGGCCGAAGGCAAACTGACCAGCGACCCGCGGTTCGCGGGGGTGTTTCAGCGGGCGGCGTGAACCTCAGATGCGTTAGCACTGTCGTGTTGCTCAGAGGCTAGAGAACAAGCGGCTCACGGCATTAAGAGGAACCGGCAAAGTGGATACTCAATCACCGACCCGGCATCGTGAACCTTCGCCGGTTCGCGAGAGGTTTATGAGGTTCCAAGAGTCGATGGCAGCAGCCAGGATTCTCACGAAGATAGGCAGCATCGGACTTCGAGACCTTCCGGGCTCGCTCCCAGAAACGGAGCGAGAAGAAGTCGCCATTGCGTGGTCCGAGCATTATCGAGAGATCAAGACGAACGGCCTGCCTTGGATAGAAATAAAAGAAGGGCACTGGGTCGCGAGACCAACCGTCGAAGAAAAAAGCGAACTAGGGATCGCCAATGACGTTTGGTTCATCATGGAGCGACTGAAGCAGGCCGGAGAGGATCACTCCCTGCTCAGGATGCCCTTCGAACAATGCCTAATCGTGTGCTTTGCTCAGTTCGACGCCCTATTAGGGGATTTAGTCCGAGCCGTCGCCGAACAACAACCAAACATTCTCGCATTGGCACGAACCACATCGTGGAATGATATCGTGCGAGCGGGCAGCTACGACAACGTCCTCACGCACTTCGCAGAAGAGCTTGCCGACGAATTCTCGCGAGGCGACATCCGAAGCAAACTGGACAACTTCAAGAAAAGGTTTGGCATTGAGATCACGCCCGGCCCCAATACCATGCGAAACCTACTTATCGCCGAGCAGGCTCGCAATGCGTTCACTCACACCGGCGGGAAGATCACCAAAGGTCAACTCGCAAAGTGCGAACTGCCTAATGGCCAGCCGGGCCAACAGATATATCTAGATCATCAATTCTGTGTCGGCCTCACCCGTGCCCTCGCCGATCTGGCCTTGAACATGGTTGTTAGACTCGAGCAGAAGTTTTGGAAACTAACCCATGACAGCTACGGTGAAGTCGATCTTGAACTTCCTGTGATGCCCAAGGGGACACAGCACTCTTCAGAAACCACGTTGGACCGATAACCTGACCGAGTAGCATGTCTTCACCCTTGGTGCCGCCTCCTCGAAACGAGGCGAAGGTATGCGACCCTGGACACCACATAATCAGTGTTGTGTGATCGCTCGTCCAAGCTTTCAACGCAGTTCTTCTGGGGCACCCATTCCGTTCCTTCCGCAACCACGAGAGGTTGAGAGCACGTCGCGACGCCCCCGGCATTCGTCCCATGCCGGCGTGCGGCAATCGCTTCTGACAGGGTCCGGCCGGCGTCGCTGCAATGCGAAGCGTCCGGCCCGCGTTCGGCGGGTCGTCCCTTCCGCATTCGAACAGACGCTCAGCGATGGCGACCGCCTCCACGTTTCACACCGACGAAGACCTTTCCGCCTGGGAACGCGTGAAGAAAGCGTTCGCCAACGACTGGGAGCAGACGAAGGCCGACTTCGGCTCCGACAGCGCCCGCGACATGGATCAGGACGTCGACGACACCGTCAAGCAGGCCGTCGGCTCCGACGACGCCTTCGAGAACCGCGAGCAGGCGTTCCGCTTCGGCCACACCGCGAACCGGCGGTACACCTCGACCTATCCCTCCTGGAACGACGACCTCGACGCCAAGCTGCGCGACGAATACGAGGGCGACTACGACGCCGACCGCCGCTACATCCGCCACGCCTACGAGTACGACTACAACTCCTGAGCACCCCCCGCCCCGC
>NZ_JBINJD010000042.1:0-34788 GCF_043951915.1 Alienimonas sp. DA493
GACGCTCCGCCGGCGGGAACGGTTCTGTTCCCTCATGGTCATTTGAGAGCTCCGCCCCCAGGGTCGCTCCGGGGCGCTGACGCCCCCGGCCGCCCGGCCGCCTCGTTCAGAAGCTCGGGCCGCCGGCCGGGGCTCCGCCGCCGCCGCCGCCGGCACGCGGGGCCGCCGTGGGGGCGCCCACTTCGAGGGTTTGCAGCATCAGGTCGCGCGGTTCGCCGAACTCCGGGCCGATCATCGCCTCCTCGGGCATCACCAACGCGACGATCACCTTCCGGCCGCCGGCGTCGTAGACGTACAGTTCGACGCGGTGGATCTGCTCGTCGCCGAACTCGCCAACCAGGGGCGACGGCGTCGTGCGGTACTGCACCGGCCGGGCGAACGGCTCCGAGCTGGTCGGGAAGGTCATCGGCTTGAATTGCTCCAGCTCCGGCGTGGGCAGGTTCATCGCCCGTGCGAAACGGTCCGTCACCTCCTCCACGAAGCGGTCCGGCTCCAGGTTCGGGGCGACCGGGTCGTCCTCGAGGTTCCGCGAGTCCAGCACGTACAGCCACCGGTTGCCGGCCTGCTCCCCGGCGCCCGGCAGCGGCCCCTTCCACGCCCCCTTCAGTCCCGGCAGCGGGTCGAGCAGGTAGGTCGGCTGTCGCGGATCGGCCGGCGGGACGAAGTACTCGTCCTCCAACTGCTCCTGGGTCGGCTCGGGCGGGGCCGAGACCTCCGAGAACCCACGCGGCGGCCGCAGCGTGATTCCCGCGTACTGCCACGGGGCCGCCAGCGCGGCGTCGAGAGCCTGCCGCTGTTCGAAATAGGGGACGGTGTTGCCCCGGAAGTCCGCCAGATATTCGGCGTCGCCGCACCCCGCCGCGGCGAAAACCAACAGGAGACAACAGGGAACGCGCATGCGGGGCCGACCGGAACGGGATTGAAGAACCGCGATCATCCGCCTCGGGCCCGCGGCGGGTCAACCGGCCGGCGGCCCGGCAGCGCTACGGGGCGGGAAAGCCGCCGCGTTCGAAGACGACGCGGCCGCCCAGGAGCGTGTGCGTCACCCGCCCCCGCAGCCGTCGGCCGGCCAGCGGCGTGCGGGCCACCGGCACGGCGAGCGTCGCCGGGTCGCAGACGTCCTCCGCCCCGGGATCGAACAGCGTCAAATCGGCGGGCGCGCCGGCGGCGAGGGACGGCTCCGGCTGTCCCAGGATCGCCGCGGGCCCGGTGGTGAACCGCGCGATCCGCGACGGCAGCCCGTCGACGCCCAGCGCGGTCAGTGCGGCGGCGAAGGCGGTCTCGAACGCCTCGAACCCCGGCGGGGCGGCCAACAGGTCCACCGGATCCAGCAACCCCGGGTCGGGCCGGTGCCCGGCGGTCAGGGCGGTGATCGTCGGCCCTTCGACTCCGCTTTTCAGGGTCAACTCGACCAGAACCCGCCGGTCCGCGTCGGTGCGGAAGGGGGGATCCACCCGGCCCGCCGGATCGAACCCGCGCAGCGACCGTTCGTCGCAGAGCAAATGGGCCGTGACGATCGCGGCGCTGACCTGCGGCGGTTGGCGGAGCGTCTCCTCGCGGAACGCCTCGACCGTCATCGCAGCCCCGCCGTCCGAGAGAGCCGTGAAATGCAGCCGGCCGCCCGTGGTTCGGGCCAGTTCGATCCCGCGGTGGACGGCGATCCGCTCCGCCGCCGCGGGCACGCCGAACAGCCCCTGCTCCGCCGCGATCCGTCCCGCCGCGGCGACGCCGCCCTCGCTGAGGGCCGGGTCCCGCGGGAGGTCGAACACCGACCGATCCAGCATTGCTGCGTACAGCAGGCCGCGGCGGAGCAACTCGGCGTCGCCGTGCGGCTCCGGCCCGTCGCCGAACGCCACGGCGCCGACCTCCGCCGCGTCGCCCAACTCCGCCAAACGACGGGTGCCCGGGACGGTCAGCGGCGCGATCCGCAGCAGGCGGGGGCACGGACCGTCGAAGTCGCGGGCCCGCCGGGCGGTGCCGAACGCCGCGACGGTCGTGTACCCGCCCGCCAGCGCCTGCCGGGCGAAGCGCTGATCGACGCCGGCGGTGGGGGCGACCGCGTGCGGTTCGACGAAGCCGGGGCAGACGACCAATCCCGCGGCGTCCAGCGTGTCGTCCGCCGCGCCGCCCGGCGGGTCGATCAAGCGGCCGTCGCGAACCCACAGATCGCGGACGTCGTCGGTTCCGGAGGCGGGATCGATCACCCGTCCGCCGGCGATTCGCAGCGTGCGGGCGCTCATCGCCGGCCCTCCATCAACGTCGCCAGGCAGGCCATGCGGATGAACACGCCGTTGGCGACCTGCTTCAAGATCAGCGACCGCGGCCCGTCCGCCACCTCGCTGCTGAGTTCGATGCCGCGGTTGATCGGCCCCGGGGCCAGCACCCACGGGTCGCGGCCGCTGCGATTCAACCGGGCCTGCGTCATGCCGAACAGCCGGTAGTACTCCGCCGGGCTGGGGAAGAAGGCCCCGCGCTGGCGTTCGAACTGCACCCGCAGGAGGTTCACCGCGTCGCTCTGGGCGAGAGCCTCGTCGAGGTCGGTGAAGAACTCCGCCCCCGGCAGGTGGCGGGGGAGCAGCGTGGAGGGCCCGCACACCAGCACCCGGGCGCCCAGCGCCCGCAGACCGTGGATGTTCGAGCGGGCCACGCGGCTGTGCAGGATGTCGCCGACGACGGTGACCGTTTTCCCCGCCAGATCGCCTCGCCCGTCCTGGGAGAACGCGTCCCGCAGGCTGAGCAGGTCGATCAGGGCCTGGGTGGGGTGTTCGTGGGTGCCGTCGCCGGCGTTCAGCAGGCCGCAGGTGACGAACTCCCGCAGCCGGTGCGGCACCCCGGGGGAGCCGTGGCGAATGACCATCAGATCGACGCCGAGGGCCTCGATCGTGCGGACGGTGTCCGCGACGGTCTCCCCCTTCGCCACGCTGGAGCCGACTTCGGTGAACTCGACCGTCTCCGCCCCCAGCCGCTTCGCCGCCAGCCGAAAGCTGTTGCGGGTGCGGGTGGAGTTTTCGAAGAACAGGTTGCCGACGGTCGCCCCCGCCAGCGGGGACGGCAGGTCGCCGGCTTCGCTGAGCCGGCGGTACTCCACCGCCCGGTCGAGCAGCAGGGTGACGTCCTCCCCGCTCATCCCCGCCAGGCCGACGAGGTGCCGCCGATCCCACGGTTCCGCGGGCAGTTCGTCAGCGGCAGCGGTGGGCGAGGGGTCCGACACGTCCGGGACGTTACCGGCCGAACTCCGGCACCGCGACCCGACGGACGGCGGGAACGGGGGCGATCTCCGACGGCGGCGGCGCGGCCGATTCCGTCGGCTCCGTCGTCACGATCGGCGCCGGCGAAACGGCCGGCGGGGCGGTCCCGGACGGGGGTTCGGCGGGAACGGGGTCCGGGGCGCCGGCCGCCCCCACGATCCCGGCGAGGGCGAACCCGCAGGCCGTCGCCCAGCCGGCGGTCCGCACCGGGGAGAACGGCGGACGCACCGGTCGCAGGCGTTCGACGACCTCCGCGAAGGAGCCCGGGGCCCCCGCCCCCGACGAACCGAACGAGGGATGTCCGGTGAGCGCGTCGATCAGTTCGGCCAGCGGCGCCGGGGCGTCGGGGGCGAGCTCGCCGATCGGCGCCAGCGGCGGCCCGCCGATCCCCACGGTGCCGAACCGCCGCGGAGCCAGCAGGAACGGCGGCCGGCCGGTCAGCGCCCCCCACAGCAGGGCGGCGAACGCCCGCAGGTCTTCGTCCGTGCCGAACGACGGCGGCCCCTCCGTCGGCTCCGCCCACCCGCCGCGGGACCGGTCTGCCGTCCGCGGCGGCAACAGCGGGGCGAGGCCGCAATCGACCAGAACCGGCCCCGCCGGCCCGAGCCGGACGTTGTGAGCGTGAATCTCGCCGTGGATCACCCCGGCCGCCTCCGCCGCGGCGAGTCCGCCGGCGAGGGTGCGGGCCAGCGCCAGGGCCTCCTCGCCGGTGAACCGCCCCCGGGCCGCCAGCCGGGCCGCCAGCGTGCCGCCCGCCGCCGGAGCCGCGACCGCCCAGACAGCTTCGCCCTCGCCGCCGCCCGCCACAGCGTGCGGGACGACGACGGCCGGGTGGGGAACCTTCGTTTGGGTGAGGCGTTCGAGCGCCTCCGTGCGGTCCCCGCAGCGCTTCAGCACGGCCGGGCCGGCGGGCCCGGTCGCGGTGCGGGTGCGAGGGCCGAGGGAGCCGGTGACGAGGCGCCCGCCGACCCGCAGGTCGGCGTCGCGGCCGTCGGTCAACGCCGCAATCTGATAGTCGGTCAGAGCGCCGGCCGCGTGCAGGCGATCGAGCCAGAGCAGGTCGCCCGCCGGCACCTCCGACAGTCGCCGCACCGCCCGGCCCAAGCGCCTTGCACGCTCGCCCAGTCGCCGGTCGAGGGCGGCGAGGCGGGCGGCCAATTCGGGCGGGGGAGCCGGCATGGCCCGGGTTTTCGCACCCGAAGGGTCTCGGGGGCCAGACCGAATCCCGCCTTGACCGCCGGGCGCCGGCGCGGTGCAACGGGGATTCCGTACCGCTTCACGCTCGGGGGCTGACGCCCCCCGCTTGCCCTTCGTTCCGTGGCTCCGCATGCCTGAACCCGTCGACGTTCCGGTGTTCGGCGCGGAGCGGGCCGTGCGGCGCTGGGCGGCGACGTACCGCTCGGACGCGGTGCGGTTCGTTTGGGCGGAGAATCTCGACGCGGCGGCGGAGCCGACGGTTTGCGTGGCCCTCGAACGGTTCCCGGAGGAGTGGGGCCCCGCGGCGGTGCGGCGACTGCTGGACCGGTTCCCGCTGTCGGCCTGGGTCGTGGCCTGCGGCGCCTGGGCGAACGGCGGGGCCCGGACCGGCTCTCCCTGGCCGGTGGCGCTTCGCTGCGTTGAGGCGGAAGCGGCCCGACGAACGCTCGCTGCGGTGCGGGGCGGGCTTTCGCCTGGCCCGCTGGCGGACGACCCCCCGGCACCGAGCCCGCCGTCCGGCGTCGGCCCGGTGCGGGTCGTGAGCCCGGACCGGGCGTTCCGAGACAGCGCGGAGCGGCTGCTCGGCGGGACCGGGGCGACGCCGTGGGAAGCTTGGGACCTCGACCTCTGGGACGACCGCCGGGCCGCGGCGCTAACTCGCTCCCGTCTCTCCGCCCCCGGCCGGGTGCGGGTGGGTCTCACCTCCTTCGAAGGCCGGACGCGAACGCCCGGCTTGGGCACGGTGGTGCGGAAGTGGGACCCGCCGGAGGTCGTCTGGGCGGCGGTTCAGTCGCTCTCGGTCGCCCCGTCCGCATCCAGCGACTGAATGCGGAGGTTGCGGAAGCTCACGTCCGTCGTCGGGTCGTGCCCTTGCAGGACGATGAAGCCCGGGTCGTCCCGGCGGCCCTTGCGGGGGTTCGGGTCGGGGTCGCGTTCGTCGGTGAAGTCCGTGACCTGCAGGCCGTTCACCCAGGTCGCCATGCGGTTGCCGACGGCGACGAGAGTCACGTGAAACCACTCGCCGTCGTTCGCATTGACGTAGCGGGCGGGCTGCCGGCGGAAGATGCCGCCGGTGCCGAAGCCGTCGCCGTAGTCGTCCGGGTCCGTCCGCCCGCCGGGGCCGAGCGTGTTCTGCAGCTGCATCTCGTAGCCGTTCGACGGGGCGTCCGCGGTCGGCTCCATCGTGCGGAAGAAGATGCCGGAGTTGCTGTCCGGCGAGTTCAGTTTCACCTCCGCCTGGAGGACGAAGTCGCCGTACTGCTGCGGGCTCTGCATGAAGCCGAGGCCGCCCTTGATGCGGAGGACGCCATCTTCGAGCGTCGTCTCGGCCTTGCTGCCGTCGACGGGGGTGAAGGCGGCGAGGTCCAGCGGCGCCGTCTCGGGACGAAACTCTGTCACCTGCCCGTCCCGCAGGACCGCGACGGCCCCCTCGGCGACGGCCGCTTCGGGGATCGGAACGACGATTCCGTCGGCGTCCTCCGGCAGCGGGGTCGGTTCGGCGGACAGCGCCTGTTCGATCTCCGTGGGAACGGCGTCGGGCGCGTCGACCGGCTCGGAGGTCGGGGCTTCGGCCGGCCCGTCGACGGCGTCGCCATCGGAGCAACCGACGAGCGTCGTCATCAACGCCCCCGCGAAGCCGCAGGCGAGCGTCGCGGATTTGAAGGAAACGTTCATTCCCCGATGCTCCAGCGAAGGTAGGCGTCGATGAAGGGTTGGAGTTCGCCGTCAATCACCGCGTCCGGGTTGGTGGCCCGGAAGTTGGTGCGGGTGTCTTTGGCGAAGCGGTCCGGGTGGAGGACGTAGTTGCGGATCGTTTCGCCGCCGAAGCCGATCTTGGACTTCTCGCCGCGGCGGGCGGCGTTGTCCGCCTCGCGCTTTTCGACTTCCATCTGGTAGAGCTTCGCCTCCAGCATTTTGCGGGCGTGGGCCCGGTTCTGGTGCTGGCTGCGCTGGCTTTGGCACTGCACGACGGTGCCGGTCGGCAGGTGGGTCAGGCGGATGGCGGACTCCGTCTTGTTGACGTGCTGCCCGCCGGCCCCGCCGGCCCGCATGGTGTCCTCGCGGACGTCCTGGGCGTAGTCCACGTCCACCTTGATCTCGTCGCCGAGGTCCGGGGTGACGTCCACGGCGGCAAAGCTCGTCTGCCGCCGGCCGGCGCCGTCGAAGGGGCTGATGCGGATCAGCCGGTGCTGGCCGCTTTCACCTTTCAGATAGCCGAAGGCGTGATCGCCGGAGACCCGCAGGATGGCGCTGCGGATGCCGGCCTCCTCCGCCTCGGAGGATTCGACCAGTTCAATCTTGTAGCCCTCGCGCTCGCCCCAGCGCTGGTACATGCGGAGCAGCATCGCGGCCCAGTCGGCGGCGTCGGTGCCGCCCTCGCCGGCCTGAATCTGCACGAAGGCGTCGCAGCGGTCCTCCGGGGCGCTCATCACCTGCCGGAGCTCCATCGCGTCGGTTTTTCGCTCCAGCTCGGCGATCATCTCCCGCAGGTCGCCGGAGAGGGCTTCGGCCTCCTCCGGGTCCTCGGCGGCGAGTTCGAGGTACGCCTCGGCGTCGCCGCGCAATTCGAGCAGTTCGTCCAGGGGCTTGAGCACCCCCTGCACGTTGGAGAGCCGTTTGACGACCTTCTGCGCCGCCTCCTGGTCGTCCCAGAAGGTCGGGGCGGCCATCTCCGCGTTGATCTCCTTCACCTGTGCGGTCAGAGCCGCGTGGTCAAAGGGAGTCCTTCAAGTTGGTGATGCGAGCGAACACCGCGTCGGCGCGGGCGGCGAGGTCCTGGTCCATGACCGGGGAGGAGTGAGGGGTGAGGAGTAAGGGGTGAGGAGTGTGTGCGGGACGACGCCGGCTGTCGAGCCGTTCGTACCCGCTCTCTGACGGCAAACGGGCGAGCGAGGCGACGGGCCCGTCTCCTCACCCCTGACTCCTCACTCAATACTCTCCACTCGTCGCCCCTCACCCACCGGCCGACAGGCCGATGCCCTCGTAGGTGAAGCCGGCCTCGGCCATGTCGGCCGGGTCGAACAGGTTGCGGCCGTCGAGGATCACCGGGGCGGCCATCGTGTGCTTGAGGAACTGGAAGTCCGGGTTGCGGAACTCGTTCCACTCCGTGCAGATGCAGAGCAGGTCGGCGCCGCGGGCGGCGTCGTAGTGGTGCTCGCCGTAGGTCAGCTTGTCGCCGTAGATCGCGCGGACGTTCTCCTCGGCGACCGGGTCGTGCACCTGCACGGCGGCGCCGGCCTCCAGCAGGGCGTCGATCAGCACCAGCGCCGGGGCCTCGCGGATGTCGTCCGTGCGGGGTTTGAAGGCGAGCCCCCACACGGCGATCGTTTTGCCGGACAGGTCCTCGCCGAGATGCCGCTTCACCTTGTCGAACAGGACGTGCTTCTGGCGGTCGTTCACCTCGTCGACGGCGGCGAGGATGCGGGGCTCCACGCCGGTGTCCTCGGCGACCCGCATCAGGGCCCGGACGTCCTTCGGGAAGCAGCTCCCGCCGTAGCCGACGCCGGGGAACAGGAAGGAGAACCCGATCCGCTGATCGTGTCCGATGCCGCGCCGCACGCTGTTCACGTCGGCCCCGACGCGCTCGCAGAGGTTGGCCATCTCGTTGATGAACGAAATCTTCGTCGCCAGCAGGCAGTTGGCGACATACTTCGTCATCTCGGCGCTCTCCCAGCCCATCGACAGGAAGGGGCGCTCCGTCCGCAGGAAGGGGCGGTAGAGGTCGTGCAGAACTTCGGTCACCTCCGGCCGCATCGCGCCGACGACCACGCGGTCCGGCTTGGTGAAGTCGTCGACCGCGGCGCCTTCCTTCAGGAACTCCGGGTTGCTGGCGACGTCCACGTCGCGGCCGGTGAGCTCCTTCAGGCGGGCGGCGACCTTGCGGTTCGTGCCGACCGGGACCGTGGACTTCACCACCACGATCGCGTCGTCGGCCAGCAGCGGGGCAATCGTCTCGACGCTCTTGAATAGGGCCGTGAGGTTCGCCCGGCCGTCGTCCCCCTGCGGGGTGCCGACGCCGATGAACACGCACTTGGCCTCCGGGATGGCGGCTTCGGGGTCGGTGGTGAACTTCAGCCGGCCGGCGGCGTGGTTCCGCTTGACCAGTTCGGTCAGGCCGGGCTCGTAGATCGGGATGACGCCCTCATTCAGGCCGGCGACCTTCTTCTCGTCGATGTCCAGACAGGTCACGCCGTTGCCGCTCTCGGCGAAACAGGTGCCGGTGACGAGGCCGACGTAGCCGGTCCCGATCATCGCAATTTTCACGGCGCTTCAAGCCGCGGGGCCGCGGCGGTAAGAGGTTGTCGGTGTTCGGAAGGCACAATGGCCCGACGCCGAGCGAAGTGCAACGAGTTCCCGGCCGCCGACTGAACCGGGCGGTCCGCCGGTCGAACGGTGTGGGATGAAGCGGAAGTTCGGGGTCGGAGCGGAACGGCAACGCGATCCGCCACCGCCCCGACCGCGGCCGTCACGCCTCGGACCCGTCTGCGGAGTCGTCCGCAGAGTCGTCCGTCGGGGGCGGAACCTGCACCGGTTCGCCGACGGGTTCCTCGAGGGCGGGCTCGACCACGCCGCCTTCCGCCGCGGCGGCTTCGGCGTCGGTCAGTTCCGGCTCGACGAGGTCGGCGGGGATGCGGGCGACGGAGGCGAGGGCGTCGCCCTCGTCGAGGCGGATGCAGCGCACGCCCTGGGCGTTGCGGCCGGTCTCGCGGATGTCGCGGGCCCGGATCCGCTGGATCTTGCCGGCGGCGGTCATCATCAGCACCTCGTCGTCGCCGGCGACGGCGGCGATCGAGATCACCGGCCCGGTCTTCGCCGTCACCTTGAGGTCCCGCAGCCCCTTCCCGCCCCGCTTCTGGCGGCGGTAGCGGGCGTTGGAGGAGGTCACGGGGGCGTCCTCGGCGTCCTCGTCGTCGCTGCCGGCCTCGGCGTCGGCGTCCGCGTCCTCCGGTTCGTCGGGCAGTTCGCCCAGGCCGAAGGGGGTGCGTTTGCCGAGGCCCTTCTCGGAGAGCGTGAGCAACCGCAGGTCCGGCTCGGCGACGACCAGGCCGACGACCTCGTCGCCCTCGGACAGGTTGATGCCCCGCACGCCGCGGGTGGCCCGGCCCATCGGACGGGCGTCCTCGTGGGAGAAGCGGATGCTCATGCCGGACTTCGTGGCGAGCACCACGTCGTCCGCCTCGGCCCCCTTCCCGCCGACGATGCGGACGTCGATCAGTTCGTCCCCCTCCTCGAGGTTGATGGCGATGATCCCGCCCCGCAGCGGCCGGCCGTAGGCGCTCAGGGCCGTCTTCTTCACCGTCCCGTTGCGGGTCGCCATGATCAGGAACTGATCGTCCGGGAACTCGCCGACGTTCAGGCAGTTGGCGACCGTCTCTCCCGCGTCGGAGAGTTGGAGCAGGTTGACCAGCGCCCGGCCCTTCGCGGTGCGGGAGCCGAACGGCAGGTCGTAGACCTTCCGCCAGTAGACCTTGCCCTTATCGGTGAAGAACAGCAGCCAGTCGTGGGTGCTGGAGACGAACAGGTGCTCGACGGGGTCCTCCTCGTCCGACTTCGCCCCCCGGATCCCCTTCCCGCCGCGGTTCTGAGCCTGATAAACGCTCAGCGGCGTCCGCTTCACGTAGCCGCGGGCGGAGATGGTCACGACCATCGGCTCCTCGGCGATCAGATCGCCGATGTCCACGTTGCCGAGTTCCGTCGGGTCGATCTCGGTCCGGCGTTCGTCGCCGTACTTCTCGGCGAGCTCGACCATGTCCTCCCGCACGACGGCCCGCAGATGGGCCTCGTCGGAGAGTAGGCGGAGGTACTCGCGGATGTTCTCGATCAGCTCCGCGTACTCCCCGCCGAGCTGCTCCCGTTCCAGGTTCGCCAGACTGCCGAGCTGCATCGAGACGATCGCGTCCGCCTGCTTGCGGGAGAGCGAATAGGTCTCCGCGACGCCCTTCTCCTCGACGAACAGGTCGAAGCCGTCGCCGAGAGCCCGCTCGATCAGTTCGCTGGCCACCTGGATCTCCTGCAGGCGGTTCCGGGCCTCCTCCCGGCTGGGCGAAGCCCGGATCGTCTTAATGACCTCGTCGATGTCCACCTGGGCGATCAGGAGGCCTTCGACGGTGTGCTTACGGGCCTTGGCGGCGGCGAGCTGGTACTCCGTCCGCCGCCGGGTCACGTCGACCCGGTGCCGGACGAACTCCAGCAGGATCTCCCGCAGACCGAGCGTCTGCGGCCGCTGGCCGACGAGGGCCAGCAGGATCACGGAGACCGTCGTCTGCAGTGGGCTGTACTTGAACAGCTGATTGAGGACGACGTCGCGGTCGGCGTCCCGCTTCAGGTCGATGTGAATCTCGGCCCGCCACGGCGGCGTCTTGCGGTCCGTGAAGTCCGTGACGCGGCTGATGCCCTCGACGCGTCCCTCCTTGGCGACCTGCTCCAGCTTCTCGCGGATGCGGTCGCGGGTCTCCATGTAGGGGATCTCGGTGACGACGATCGTCTCCTGCCGCCCCTTCGTCTCGAACTTCGTGCGGGCCCGCAGCGTGAGGGTGCTGCGGCCGGTCTTGTAGCCCTGCAGGATGCCCATGCGGCCGCAGATCACCCCGCCGGTGGGGAAGTCCGGGCCGGGGATGTATTCCATCAACGCCTCGGCCGTGAGGTCGGGGTCGTCGATCAGCGCCGCCACGCCCCGGCAGACCTCGCCGAGGTTGTGCGGGGGGATGCTCGTCGCCATGCCGACGGCGATGCCGGTGCTGCCGTTGACCAGCAGGTTCGGATACCGGCTGGGCAGAACCGTCGGTTCCTCGTATTTGCCGTCGTAGTTGTCGGCGAAATCGACGGTGTCTTTGTCGAGGTCCCGCAGCATCTCCGTGGCCAGCGGGGCGAGCTTGGCCTCGGTGTACCGCATCTGGGCGGGCGGCAGGCCGGCGAGGGAGCCGAAGTTGCCCTGCTTGGCGATCAGTTCGCCCCGCATCACCCACGGCTGGGCCATGCGGGCCAGCGTGGGATAGATCGCCCCGTCGCCGTGCGGGTGGTACCGCTTCATCGTCTCCCCGACGATGCCGGCGCACTTGGTCGTGCTGCCGCCGGGGTTGAGGTTCAGGTCCCGCATCGCCACGAGGATGCGGCGCTGGGAGGGTTTGAGCCCGTCCCGCACGTCCGGCAGGGCCCGGCTGACGATCACGCTCATCGCGTACGTCAGGTAGCTGGTCCGCATCTCGTCCTGAATGTCGAGCGGCCGCACGTCGCCGACGTTGCCCATCAGGGCGGGGTCGGGCGTCGGTTCGACGATTTCATCCCCGGTCAGGGCGTCCTGTGAACTCTCGGGGGTCTCGTCAGCCAACGCGGGCGCTCACATAGATAAGGAGAAGCGGCAGGGTCGCCCATTCTAACCAGGGGACCGCAAACCTCAACGGCGGCAACGGCTTGCGACACCGGCGCCCATGACGACGGGCGACCTGCTCCTGCCTCCCGCATTACCGAGGCGGTGCGACGCCTACCCTCTGCGCAAAGCGACGTCCCGCCGCGTCGGTCGCGGCGGGACGTCGCAGGAATCAGGGATGCCGGACGCGAACTATGCGGCCTGCCGACGAGTCAGAATGCGTCGGCTGCGACGCTTTCTCCGCCGTTGACCGAACCCAAAGCGCCCCAGACGCCGTACGGGCTTTCCCCGGTGATCGTGTCGTTGTGGGCGGACATGTCCCATGTCAGATCTCCGGTGTCGACGGTCTCGCTGACGAACTGGACGGAGCCGTCGCCCATCACGACCTGGACGCCGCCGCTATGGGCGCTGCCGGCGGTGAGCACCATCCCGCCGCCGGTGTGCGCGTCGCTGTTCTCTGCGCAACTGGGCCCATTCGGCGGGATGATCGTGTTGAAGCCGTGGAACAGCGGGCCGGAGGCGTACCGTCCGCCGCGGAAGTTGTTGACGTTGCCCGCGCCGTTCCAGTCGAACTGCACGCCTGGGAGGTAGAAGCCCGGGTTCTGCGGGTCGGACACGGCGTCGATGCAATTCTCCTGCACGTTGTTGAAGATCGCGTCGCCGAGGTTTGCGACCGCGAGGCCGCCGAAGGCCCGGCCGCCGTCCCATCGAGGACCGATCTCGCCGACCAGAATCGTGCCCGTGGTGCCGTCTTTGAGGTCCCGCAACCCCCTCACCGCACGGTGGGCGAAGGCGCCGCGACGGTTCCGCGCGTTCGTGCTGAAGTGCGTGCGTCCGTTGTCGCCGTAGCAGAGGCCGTAGTTCGTGTCGCCGGACGACAGCGTGTCGGTGTGCGGCACCCCGTCGGAGGGACAGAGCAGCGTGGTGACCTGCACGTTGTACGGGCCGTCCCAAGTCGCCCCCTGCCCGGTCCGCTCCGCCTTGATACGAGTCCACAACGGTTCCTGGTCGAGGTACGGCAAGAGCGAGGGGAATCCACTCGCGCGGCGGTTGGCGGCCCACCCGGCGCCGGTCCCGCCCCCGTTGCCGATCGGCAGCGTCTTGAAGGTGCCGTGGTAGTTGTGCATCGCCAGACCGATCTGCTTGAGATTGTTCTGGCACTGGCTGCGTCGGGCGGCCTCTCTCGCCTGTTGCACGGCGGGCAACAGCAGGCTGACCAAGATGGCGATGATCGCAATGACCACCAGCAGTTCGATCAGTGTGAAGCCGAAACGTCGGGTGTCTTTTCTGGACGCTTCCCGAGCTGTGGGGAGTTGTTGCACAGGTTTTCTTCCGAAGAGGGGGAGGACTGGAGTTCGCCCCCCGCGTACCCAGAACGGGTCTGCGATGAGGCAACACCGAGACGGGAATTCGCCGGTGCCGACCATCACGCATCAATCTCCGCTTGTCAATAATCCGTTCCTCACGGCCTCTGGGCATTGGGTATTCCTCGATTCTGGGGCAGAAACCGAGACCAACCAGGATGGACCTGCTACGCTCCCCCTCATTCGGATCGGAAACCTCCGCTCCATCGACTGCTCAGCATCACGCCCCGCCGGAGTGACTCGTGTCTTCCTGTCTCCCGTTCAGCGTCCGCACGATCTGCGGGTTCGCACTCGCCCTATCCGTCGCCGGTTTCCCGATGGTTTTCGCCGGCTGCGATTCCGGCCCGGAGGGCATGGGCGACGGCATGCCCTCCAAGGAAGAGATCATCGAAGCGAACAAAGCCCTGGACGGCGAAGGCGAGGGCTATCGGGATTAGCTGTTGCTTCCGAACTAAGCGAGAACGTCAACCCGACGCGTCAGCGAGGGCTGCCACGGGCCGCGGCCGCGGCCCGTGGCCTTCGCTGACCCTCCAGACTTGTATTGAACGAGGCTCTTAGCGCTGGATCTGCGATCCGCTCTTCGGCGACGTTGGTTCGCGATATCAGGTCTCATCTCTCATCCGCGACGACTCGAGCGACTACGGCGTCCCGCCCCCGGCCGTCATGGCCGCGGGATCGTCTGCCAGAGGGCGCCAAGCGCCAGTCCCTGCCAGAGGGCAAAGAGGGCGAACCAGAGCAGCGCCACGACCGGGGGCCCATTCCCAAACCTCGCCGAGAGCGCCTTCGGCCTCACGCAGGGCGCCGCGGGCCGCGGAGAGGAGCGAGATCGTCGCCCCCGCCGCGCCGGCGAGCACCGACGCCGTGCCGCCCCGCCGGTTCCCGATGCACCACGCGGCAGCGGAAACCGGGGCGAACAACAGCGCCGCGGACGAGCCGACGAACGGGGCCGTCCCGCCTTGCCCGCCCCCGGCGAGCGCGATTCCGAGAAAGGCGACGCTCAGCCCGAGCGCCATCCCGCCCGTCAGGACGACGAGCCGGACGGTCCCGCAGCGCTGACGGCGGGGCGGTTCGCTCATCGCGGCTCCTTCGAAGACGGAAGGGGCGCGCCGGGCGGGGCGGTCGTCCGGGGGACTCCCTCGGCGTCAGGGCTGCGGGGGCTTCTCCGGCCCGTCGGAGGCGGAATCGTTCGACCGCGGACCGTCCGCGGTCTTGGCGCCTGATCGGGGGCCGTTGCTGGAGGGGGCCGGCGGGCCGGTGGTCGCTCGGGCGGTCGCTTTGTCGGCGCCCTTCTGCGCCGCCTCGTCGCGGTCCTCGACCATCTTCACCAAGGTCTCCGGCAGTTCGACGCCGGCGACGTCCTTCATCACCTCCATCATCGGCGGGAGGGTGCGGGCCATGTTTTGCAGGAAGCCGGCGGTGCTGCTCGACCCGTTGTTGCCGCCGCCCTCCCAGACGACCACCTTGTCGAACTTGATGTTCGAAATCGCCTTCGCCGACGCCTCCGTGAGGGCGTCCAGGTGTTCGAGCATGAGCATCTGGAAGGCCTTGTCGCTGCCGCCGCAGGCCTGCACGATCCGTTCGAGACCCTCGGCCTTCTTCGCCATGATCTCGTATTGGCCGCGGGCCTCGGCTTCGAACTTGGCGAAGATCGCGTGGGCCTCGGCGTCGGCCTCGATCCGGCGCTGCTCGCCGGCGGCCTCGGCGTCGACGATCCGTTTGGCCTTCTGGGCCTTCGCGTGGGCCTCCAGCTCGGCCCGCTGTTCCGCCTCGACCTTTTCCGCCTCGGCGAGGGCCGCCTTGGTCATCGCCCGGAATTGGGCCTCCTGCACGGCCGCCTCGGCCTCCCGCTTGCGAGTCTCGGCGAGCTGGTAGGCCTCCGCGTTCTTCACGCCCAGTTGGGCCCGGCTGGCGGCGACGAGGGCGGCGGCCTCGTTCTCCCCGTCGACGGCGGCGGCCTCCGCCTTGGCCGTCTGAATCCGCTTCTCCCGTTCCGCCTCCTTGATCTTTACGTCCCGTTCGAACTCCGCCTCCTGCTCGCCGATCGCCTGGTCGCGTTCGTAGTCGGCGATGCCGATCGCTTGATCGCGGGCGGCCCCGCGGGTGCCCAGTTCCCGCTCCTTATTGGCCTGAGCGACGGCGATCTCCCGTTCCCGCTGGGCCTCGGCGACGCGAACTTCGCCCAGCCGCTCCTGTTCGGCCACGTCGCCGCGGGCCGTCTGCACCGCCTGCGAGGCGGCCTTCTTGCCGATCGCATCGATATAACCGGATTCGTCGGTAATATCGGTGATGTTGACGTTGATCAGCACCAGGCCGATCTTGCGCAGCTCCGGCTCCACGCTGTTCTGCACGTGACTCAGGAACGTGTCCCGGTCCCGGTTGATGTCCTCGATCCGCATCGAGGCGATCACCTGCCGGAGCTGACCGAAGATGATCTCCTGGGCCTGCGATTTGATTTCCTCGGTGCCGAGGCCCAGCAGGCGGATCGCGGCGTTGTTCATCAGCTCCGGCGTGGTGCCGACGGCCACCGTGAACACGCTGGGCACGTTGACCCGGATGTTCTCCATCGAGAGCGCCCCGCGGAGGGGAATCTCGATCTGGATCGGGTCCAGCGAGAGGTAGTCGTGGTCCTGAATCAGCGGCCAGACGAAGCTGGCGCCACCGTGCAGGCATTTCACGGCCTGCCCCTGCCCCTCCTCCGGCTTGCCGCCGGTTTTGCCGTAGATCACCAGCACCCGGTTCGAGGGGCAACGCTTGTAGCGCTTCACCACCAACATCAGCAGGCTGAAGGCGATGAGGACGGCGGCGACGATCGCGAAGCCGACGTACAGCGTCGCGTTCGATTCGCCGTCGAGCTGGGCGAGCGGCGGGAGCAGCGGGGGGGCGGACATCTCGGCGTCTGCAAAAATGGAGCGGGATTGGAACCTAGGTCTCAAACGGCGGCGACGTCGGCGGTGTCCGGCCCGACGACCTCCCGGACGATGATCTTCGTGCCGCTGGGCAGCTCCGGTCCGTCGGTGAGGGCGGCCATCTCCACGGTGCGACCGGCGTACTCGAGCAGCACCTTGCCCAGCCCCGCCCGGTCGGCCGGGACGCGGACGTAGACCGTGCCGTAGCAGCCGGCGACGTCGTCGGTCCGCACCGTGCCGTCCGCCCCGAGCCGGTGGAGCTGCCGCATCACCCAGCTGACGACCAGCAGCCCCGCGAGGCCCCCGGCCGCGGCGGCGAGAGCCGTCAGCCAGGCCGCCCACCGCAGCTCGGAGCCGATCAGCCCGAACAGCCCGGCGAAGGTCGCCGCCGCGGTGAGGGCCCGCAGCGACAGGGCCCCCACGAAGCTGCCGTGCCCGCCGTGGTCGCCGCCGTGGTCGCCGGCCTCGGCGTCCGGCAGTTCGACGTCGGGCGTGTCGAAGTCGGGCGTGTCGAAGTCGACGTCCACGTCGGCGTCGAAGTCCGCGTCGAAGTCGCCGCCGAGGCCCAGCAGCGTGGCGACGACCTGACAGAGCAACAGCGTGCCGCCGACGAGGGCGAGGACGGCGTAAACGGCGAACATCGCGGGCTTCCTCCGGTGGGGGGGGCGGCGAGCCGGGGGCGTCGGCCCCCGAAAGGAGAACGCAAAAGGCCCCCGAACGGTTCACGCGAATCGGGACGGCCCTCTCGCCGGCATGCCGCACCCTACGGCTTCGGCATGCCGGCTGCTCCTTCCCGGCGGGATGTTCGACGTTGCAAACCGTGCCCGAACCTTCGCCGCCGTGGCCGATCCGGACGGTCGCGGACAATGTGGTCTGCGCTCCGAACGCCCGCCCGGGTACCATCCCAGCCCGATGCCCTCCGCCTCCGCCCCGCCGCAGGACGCCCGCCCCACGTCGCCGGAGCCGCCGCCCCCCGGCTCGCCGGGGGACGGGCGGGACGGCTATTCCGCGTTCGACCCGCTGGCGGAGACCGTCAAACCCAGTCCGGCGGACGTGGCGGTCACCCGCCGCCTCAGCCGGCCCGGCGCCCGACGGGCCGAGCCGAAACCGGCCGACCCGCCCGGCTACCGCCTGCGGCATCTGCTGGGCCGCGGCGGGTTCGGGGCCGTCTGGCTGGCGACGGAGTCGGCGACCGGGAAACAGGTCGCGGTGAAGACGTTTCGCCACGTCCGGGCCCTCGACTGGCCCCTGCTGACCCGCGAGGTGGAGAAGCTCGCGGCGCTGGACGCCAGCCGACACGTCGTCCAGCTGCTGGGCGTCGGCTGGGAGGCGGACCCGCCGTACTACGTCATGGAGTATCTGCCGGACGGCTCGCTGGCCGACCTTTTGGATAAGGAGGCCCCGCTTCCCCCCAAGCGGGCCGCGGAGCTGGCCGAGGGCATCGCCGCCGGGCTGGTGCACGCCCACGGATCCGGCATCCTGCACTGCGACCTGAAGCCGGGGAACGTCCTGCTGGACCGGGACGGCGTGCCGCGGCTGTGCGACTTCGGGCAGGCTCGCGGCGTGGGGGCGGGGAACGGCGCCGGGACCGCGGACGACAGCGCCTCCGAGGCCCGCACCGGCGGGCGGCCGCTGGGCACGCTGTTCTACATGCCCCCGGAGCAGGTCGCCCCGGACGCCGCCCCGGACGCCCGCTGGGACGTGTACGCTCTCGGCGCCGTCCTCTACGAGATGCTGACCGGCCACCCGCCGCACCGGACCGAGGAGTTGTCCGACCGGCTCAAGGCCTGCTCCCCCGGCGAGCGCCTCGCCGTCTACGCCAAGGCCGTTTCGGAGTCGCCCCGCCCGGCGGAGCACCTGAAGGTCCGCGGCGTCGACGCGGCCCTGATCCGCATCGTCGACCGCTGCCTGACCCCGGACCCGGCCCAGCGCTACCCGAACGCCCAGGCGGTCCGCACCGCCCTGCGGCAACGCTCCGAAGACGCCGCACGCCGGTCGCGGGCCCGGTGGGCGCTGCTGGGCCCGGCGGCGGTCGCCGCGACGCTGCTGATCGTCGGCGCCCTGATCGTCAACCGCACCCTCGAGGCCGGCCGCGGGCAGGTGGTCGAGCGGGCCCTGGAGGCCAACGCCCTCTCCGCCGGGCTGGTCGCCCACAGCCTCGAACAGGTGGTGAACCGCAAGCGGGTCGATCTGGAGCGGGTCGTCGCCGACCCCCGCCTCGCCGATCTCGTCGCCGACGCGGCCGACGCCGGGTGGGCGCCGGGGCCGGCCCGCACCACGCTGTTCTCCTACCTCGCGCTGGTCACGCCGGAGGTGACCGAGGAGCAGGAGGCCGCGACCGCGGAGGGCGCCGCGGACCTCAGTTGGTTCCTGCAGGACGCCACCGGCATGACCCGCTGGCGGAACCCGCCCGACGACGAGGTGGTCGACCACAGCTTCGTCTGGCGGGACTACTTCCACGGCCTCGGCGAGCACTTCGACCCGGAGACGACCGCATCGGGCTCGCTCCCGCCGGTCGACCGCACGCACGTCTCCCTGCCGTACCGTTCGACCAGCACGGAGGAGTGGAAGCTCGCCATCACCGCCCCGATCCGCAACGAGCGGGGCGAGGTGATCGCCCTGCTGGCTCGCACGGTGCTGCTGGACGCGCTGCTGTCCGAATACGACGCGACGAAACGAAACGTCACCCGCGAGGGTCGGGCGGACGACGACGCCGTCCGCTACACCCGCGTCATCGCCCTGTTCGAGCGGCAGTCCGGCCGGCTGCTGGACCACCCCTGGCTCGCCGAGCGCCCGGACACCGAGACCGCCGTCGAGTTGCCGGACAGCGAGCGGGAGGCGATCGACGCCGCCCTCGCCGACGGCCGCGGCAGCTTCCGCACGGACCGGCACGTCGACCCGACCGCGGCGGCCGTGGGCGGACAGAGCTTCGCCGGCGCCTGGATCGCCTCCTTCGTGCCGGTCGGCGGGACGGACTGGGTCGTCGTCGTGCAGGAGCCGCGGGACGACGCCCTACGGTTGCTGGAAGACCTCGGCGACGGGCTGCGGCTGGTCGGCCTGTTCGTCGCCGGCGGGATCGTGCTGACGCTGGGCGGGTTGCTGTTCTGGTTCACCCGCGATCGGGCCGCGGCGTGAACGCGGGGCGCAGGGAGACGGCCGGGGAGCCCGACGGCTGGACGATCGCCGTGGACGGCGGCCGGTCGTTAACCGTTCGCCCCGGCGAGTCGCGGTCCGTGGGCCGCTCCGCCCTGTGCGACCTGCGGGTGCCCGGCGACCCGCGGCTGTCCCGCGTCCACTTCCGGGTGAGCGTGCAGGAACCGGACGCCCTCACGATCCGCGACGGCACCGGCGGCCGGAACCCGCTGTTCTGCAACGGCGAACGGGTGGACGGCTCCGTCCGGCTGCACGACGCCGCCCGGCTGGCCGCCGGCCGCACCCGCTTCCGCATCCGCCCGCCCGCCGCGGACGAGGAGGGCACCGTCTTCCCGGGAGAAGACGGCTTCCCCGGCGAGGAGGCCCCCGGCTCCAGCGCCGTCGGCACGCTGTCCGAGGGCGCCCTCACCTTCGACGCCCGCACCCTCGCCGGCGTGGCCGTGACCCGACCCGACCGCCGGTTCGAGGCCGTCGCCCGCCTGCCGGAGGTCCTCCGCACCCGGGACGACGCCCGCCGCCTGCCGGCCCTGTGCGGCCTGCTGCTGGCCGGCGTGCAGGACGCCGACGCCGTCGCTGTCGTCTCGCTGGCGTCGGACGAGGCGCCCGGCGGGGTGCGGCTGCGGAGTTGGTCGACCCGGAACGAACTGGTCGGCCCGCCGCAGGTCCCGGACGACCTGGTCACCGCGGCGCTGACGACCGGCGAGGCGATCCTCACCCCCGCCGCCGGCGGGTGGGCCTTCGTGGTCCCGATCGCCGACCCGGACCGCCGCGGCCCGGCGGAGCGGGGGTTGCTGACGCTGGGCTCCGGCGCCTCCGGCCGCACGGAGCGGGCCGCCGACGTGCGGTTCGTCTCGCTGGTGGCCGAGATCGTCGCCGCCGCCGACCGCAGCGGGCGGCTGGAACGGCAGGCGGCGGCGCTGCGGCCCTTCCTCCCGCCCCGCGTGCTGGAGGCGCTGGGCGACACCCCGGATCAGGCCGCCCTCGACCCGGCCGAATGCACCGCCAGCGTGCTGTTCTGCGACCTGCGGGGGTTCAGTCGGACCAGCGAGGAACTCTCCGCCGACCTGCCCGCCCTGCTGGCCCGGGTCTCGGCGGCGCTGAGCGTGATGACGCACCGGATCCGCGAGGCCGGCGGGGTCACGGGGGACTTCCTCGGCGACGCCGCCCTCGCCTTCTGGGGCTGGCCGAACTCCGACCCGCAGGCCCCGCTGCGGGCGGCGACCGCCGCCGTCCGCATCGCCGCGGACTTCGCCGCCCGCGGCCCGGCGGACGGGGGCGACCCGCTGGCCGGCTTCCGGGTGGGCGTCGGCGTGGCGACCGGGCCGGCGGTCGCGGGACGGATCGGGACGGAGGAGCAGGCGAAGATCACGGTGTTCGGCCCGACGGCGAACCTCGCCAGCCGGCTGGAGGGCCTGTGCGGTCCGCTGCGGGTGCCGGTGGTCTGCGACGCGGCGACGGCCGACGCGGTGCTCGCGGCGAAGACGACCGACGAGGGCGGCCGGTTGCGGGTGCGGCCGCTGGGCACGGTGCGGCCGGCGAAGATGTCCCGGGCGGAGCGGGTCAGCGAACTGCTCCCGCCGCACGGCCCGCCCCCGGAGGGCTCCCCGCTGACCGACGAAGACCTCGCCCGCTACGCGGAGGCCGTCGCCGCCTTCACCGCCGGCGACTGGCCGCGGGCCGCGGAGGTGTTGCAGGACCACCCCGCCTTCGACCTCGCCCAGGACTTCCTGCGGGTCCGCCTCGCCGAGGGCCACCGCACCGCCCCCCCCGGCTGGGACGGCGTGATCCGCGTGGACGAGAAGTGAGCAGGCGAGCGGGGGGCGTCAGCCCCCTGTGCGTTCCGAACGCTGCTCCGGCCCCAGCCGTTCGGAGGCCTCCTCGCCCAGCCTGACGGTTACCCCGATTTTGGCCTCCACCGCGGGGTCGAGCCACATGCGGAGCGGGGCTTCCTGGTCCCGCACGTACTCAGCGGCGACGCGAACCGCCTTCGGATCGGCCTTCTTGCGAACGGAACCGCCCTCGGTCCACCACCGCCGTTTGCCGGCGTGGTTCAACGCGCGGCTGCCGTAGGCTTTGAAGTCTCGAAGAAGGTCGTGGGGGTCCGGGTCGCCCTTCACGCCAACGAGGAGGTGAACGTGCAGCCGCATGATCGCCCCCGCCAGCAGGCGCCAACCGCGGAACGCGGCGGTCTCCGCGAACTGCGAAGCGAGCCGATCGGCCTGGCCGAGCGTGAGCGTCGCCGGTGGCGCTTTCATCAACTCCCGGCTCGCTCGGGCCAAGCCGGGCATGGCCCGGTCGACCTCCGTTCGGACGCCGTTGTGCCGCACGCGGGAACCGCCCGAATCGCCCACGCGACGCTCCCGCACCGTGCCGACGAATCCTCGATCGTCGCCGGGCAGGCGGCTGCCGTAGAGGGTCCACGTCAGCAGCCAGACGCGATCGCTCTCGAACATGAATCGGCCCGAGTCGAGATGGGCGGGGAAGCGGATCGTGCAGGGACGCACATGGGGCTGACGCCCCACGCTCGCCTCGGCGCCTCAGCGCCGCGCGTAGTCGGGCTTCAGGCTGACCCAGGCGCCGTTCTGTTCGCTGCTCTCCACGGACTTCGTGACGAACAGCATCCCCTCGGCCCCGTCGTAAACGTTGGGGTAGAGGGTGTCACGGGTCGTCTCGGTGCGGCCGGTGAAGTCCGTGCCCTCAGAGCGGGCGATCATCGCGTCGAAGGCGGCCCGGTAGACGTTGCCGAACGCCTCGAAGAAGCCCTCCGGGTGGCCGCTGGGCAGGCGGCTGCTGTTCCGGGAGAGGTCCGAGAGGAACGGGGCGTTGGGATCGCGGGTGTAGATCTTCAGCGGCTGGCCGTTCTGGCGGACCCACAGTTCGTTCGGGTTCTCCTGCCGCCAGGCGAGCGAGGCCTTCGTGCCGTCGATCTCCACGTACAGGTTGTTTTCGTGGCCGTGGGAGATCTGCGAGGCCGTCACCGTGCCGAGCGCCCCGTTCTGGAACCGGACCACGGCGTGGCCGTAGTCGTCCAGCTTGCGGCCCTCCACGAACGACTTGAGGTTGCAGGACAGCTCTTCCGGCAGGCAGCCGGTCATGAACCGGCCGATGTTGTAGGCGTGGGTGGCGATGTCGCCGAACGCCCCCGCGGCGCCGCTCTTGCCCGGGTCGGCCCGCCAGCTGGCCTGTTTCTGGCCGGTCTCCTCCAGCGGTTCCCGCAGCCAGCCCTGGATATAGTTGCTGCGGATCGCGTTGATCTCGCCCAGCTCCCCGTTCAGGCACATTTCCCGGGCCTGCCGGATCAGCGGGTAGCCGGTGTAGTTGTGCATCAGGGCGAACACGCCGGGCGTGTTCTCGACGACCTGGACCAGCTCCTCGGCCTGGGCGTAGTCGAAGGTCATCGGCTTGTCGCAGACGACGTTGAAGCCCGCCTCGGCCGCCGTTTTGGCGATCTCGAAGTGAGTGTGGTTCGGCGTGGCGATGGAGACGAAGTCGATCCGGTCGTCCTCCGGCCGGGCGAGTTCCTTCTCCACCAGTTCATGGATGCTGGTGTAGGCCCGGTCCTCGGGGATGGCGTAGCTGGGGGCGCTCTTCTTGGCGCGCTCCGGGTTGCTGGAGAGGGCGCCGGCGACGAGTTCGGCCCGGTTGTCCAGCAGGGCGCCGGTGGCGTGGACGCGGCCGATGAACGACCCGCTGCCGCCGCCGACCAGCGCCATCCGCAGCTTGCGGTTCAGGCTGCCGTTGGTGGTCGGGTAGTCGTCGGACGGTTGGGCGGGCATCGCGGCGGAGAGGAATGGGGTGACGGGCGAACGGCGGGCAGGCTATCCGGCGGGCCGGCGTCGGTGCAAAGCGGGCGGGGCGTCGGATCGACGGGAAGCCGTGCATCCGGGGGACCGGCGCCGGTAGAGTGCGACCGTTCCCCCTCCCCCGCCCGCGGTCGCGGGCCGACTCCGAAAGCCGAAGCCATGTCGCTGTCCCCCCGCCGTTCGCTGGCTCCCCTCGCCCTGCTCGCCGTCGGGGCCGTGGCGGGGGCCGTCGGGTCCGCCGTGTTCGCCCCCGCCCCGCTGGCGGCCGAGGCGGTGGACCGCAACGAGAAGCTGGCGGTGTTCACCAGCCCGCTGTCGATCGGCCGCCCGGGCGAGGCGGTGTTCGTGCTGGACAGCACGACCGGCACGCTGGTCGGCGGGGTGCTGGGCAACGGCGGGTTCAACACCAGCTACGCCCGGCAGATCGCCGCCGACTTCGGCGACCGGGCCGGCCTGGCCGAGTACGCCGTCGTCGCCGGCAGCACCGACAACGGCGGGGGCGTCATCTACATCGCCGAGAACCGCAGCGGCATGGTCGTCGCCTACGGCATCCCCGACGGCACCGGCCGCCAGTTCCCCCTCGTGCCGGCCGGCAAGTTCAACTTCAAAGCCGCCATGCAGTAGGCCCCAGTCCGCTCAAACCGGCAGCCCCAGCGTCCCGGACCCTCCAAGGGTCCGGGACGCTTCGCGTTGGCACCCGCCTCAGACCCGTTCGCACACCACCGCGGACGCCTTCCCCTCCAGTTTGGCGAAGATCAGCGTCCGTCGCGGCCCGCCGGGGGTCAGCGGGAGCTTGCGGCGAACGGCGGCGGCGTTCGTCGGCAGGTGCCGGCACTTCACCTCCACGTCGCCGGCGCCGGTCTCGCCGACCGCGGCCCGGTAGCGGCGGGCGTTGTTCGGGCAGACGGCGAGCGCCCGGAACGCCGCCGCGAACGGCGTCTCCACCCGCGGACCGGTAAGGTACTCCTCCGCGTCGTCCAGCCGATGCAGGCCGCTGCGTGCGCACAGTTCGTCCACCAGCCCGGCCCGCACGATCGAGGGGTCCGGGTCGTAGAGGTACTCCCCGATCGGCCCGACGTTCGGGATCGCGTCGAACGGGTCGGCGGCGAGGGTGTGCGTCCGGTCGCCCTCCAACACGGTCGCCCGGTGCACGCCGGGGTCGGCGAGGGCGCCGAACCAGACGGTCGCCTCGCGGCACTCCCCGCCGTGGGAGATCAGTTCGATCTCGCAGTCGGGGAACTTGCCGCCCCAGTTCGACGCCGGACTGACCTTGATCGCCCCGCCGGCCGCCGTCGCGGCGAGGGTCTGCATGAACGACAGGTCCGGGGCGTAGTCCTCCAACCGTTTCTCCCGCCGTTTGGCCCCCCGCTCCCCGCCGGGGCGGCGGTCCGGGTCGAGGTGCACCAGGGCGCCGGCGAAGTCCGCGTCCTCCGCGGACGCCGTCCGGGCCGTCACCCGGTCGGCCACGCCGTAGAGGGCCGCGTTCTGCGTCGCCATCCACCCGGCCGCCTCGTCCCGATCGACGGTGAGCACGGGAAAGAACTCCGCCAGGGCAATCGCGTCCCCGCCCAGCCCGCCGCAGAGGTCCAACACGGGGCCCCCATGCCCCTCCCCCCGCTCCGCGAACCGGCGGGCCTTGTGGCGGGCGACGGCCTCCCCGGTGGCCTGCTCCAACCGGACGCGGTCGCACCACAGGCGGTCGCCGAGGGTGAACTTCTCCGCGGCTTTGAGGCGAAGCTCCGCCAGCGTGAGGGCCGCGGCGACGGCCTCGGGCGGGTGGTCCTTCCGCAACGCGGCCTGCTCCGCCGGGGCGTTCCCCCCCGCGGCCGCGGCGGCGATCAGCTCCGGCCGTTCGCTGAGGTAGTCGAGCCACCGCACCTCGGACAGCGGCGGACGGGGACCGGCGGCGTTCAAGACAAAGCCCCTCGCAACAGGTCGCACAATCGGGCGTCGGACAGAGCGTCGGCGGGCAACTCGTCGCTTCGCACCAGCCGGGTCGAACCGTCGGCGGCGACCAGCAGCAGGGCGGCCTCGCCGCCGCCGAGGGGGGCCAACGCCGTCCGCTCCGCCCACAGCCGCGGCAGGAGCCGGTCCGGCGCCCCGGTTCCGGCCACCTCCGCCGCCGTCGCCGCCGCGACGCCCGCCGCAAGCGCCCCAAGGCGTGCGAAGGCGGCGAAGGCGTCGGCCCCCCGGGGACGCACGCCTTCGCCGCCTTCGGGCCGCACGGGCAGGAACAGTCGTTCGATTCGCCCCGTCACCGCCGGCAGGCCGGCGGCGGGCGGGGGAACGTGGTAGTCCAGCCCCCGCCGGTGGGGAGCGCTCCGCGGCCGGTTCAGTTCGCCATTCAACCGACCGCGGGCCTCTGCGAGCGGGTCGTCCGTCTCGAAGATGCCCAAGGCGCCCGGCCCCAGCGGGGGGGCGCCTTGGGCATCTTGGCGTTCTTCGTCCTCGGAACCGCCCCCCTCTCCGGGGGCTGACGTCCCCGGCTCGCCGGTTGGAAAGGCGGCCAGTTCCTCCCGTTCCACCTCGGTCGCCAAGTTCTGTGCCAGATCGGTGACGGAGACCGCGGCCGGTCTCGGGGCCGGCAGCGGGCGGCGGAGGTCGTACGGTTCGCAGGGCTCGGTGGAGCGGAGCAGGTCCTCGAACTTCTCCGGCGACGTCCCCCGCGGCGTGCCCGGCAGCGCCTTGCCGGTTCCGGAGGGGAAGGTCGTGTGCACGAACGCCTCCGGGGCGACGAACCGCGGATCGCCGTCGGACCGATCCTCCCGCGGCCGGCCGGTGGTGAGGTCGAAGACGGCGTCCAACGTTTTCAGGGGGACGCCGACGGGCTCGGCGGCGGGGCCTCCGGGCGGCGCCTCCTTCGCCAGCGGACGGGCCGCCGACAGGATCAGCCGATCCGCGGCCCGGGTCGCGGCGACGTAGAAGATGCGAACCGTCTCCGCCTCGTCAGCGACCTTCTCCCGGGCCTTCCAGATCTCCGCCCCCTGATCGACCAGTTCCTCCCCGTGCTGGCAGGAGAGCGGCACGATCGGGCCGAGTTCCGGATCGAACGTGCCGGCGACCGTCACCGGCTGCGATTTGCGGTCGAGATCGCAGGCGACGACCACGGGGAACTCCAACCCCTTGGAACCGTGGACGGTCATCAGGGTGACGACGTTTTCGTCCTGCGTGACGGTGGCGGCTTCGTCCTCGCTGAGCGTCTCCTTCACGCTCTCCAACAACCGGGCCGCGAACCCGCGGAGGCCGCCGGCGCCGCGGGTCGCCTCGGCGGCGTCGGCGTCGCGGGCCATCCGGAGGAGCTTTTGCAGGTTGGCCAGCTTGCGTTCCCCGAGGAACTCCAACAGCAGCGAACCGTCGTACCCGCAAGCGTGCACGGCCCGCTCCAGCAACCCGCCCGGTCCCAGCCGCGACCGGCAGGCCAGCAGGTCCCGCAGCACGCGGCGGGCGTGGGCCAGTCGCTCCCGCTGGTCGTCCGGCAGGGGGAACTCGGCGTCCTCCAGCACCGCCGCCGTCAGCGGGGCGTGACGCACCGAAATGACGACACTCTCCCCGGGCGAGCCGACGGAGCCCCCGCCCAAGGCGGCGAAGGCGTCGGCTCCCCGGGGGGGGACGCCTTCGACGCCTTCGGCGGCCGGCGGCGGCTCGTCGGCCGCCCTGTCGGTCAGGACGAACAACGTGTCGTCAGAAAGGCCGCACAGCGGGCTCCGCAACACGCCGGCCAGCGAGAGGGTGTCGTCCGGGTCGTCCAGCCAGAGGAGCAAATGGACGAGATCCTGCACTTCCTGCTGGGCGAAGAAGGACTTGCCGCCGGCGAGGTAGCAGTCGATCCCGACCTCCCGCAGGGCGTCCTCGTACTGCTTCACGTCGGTGAGGGCCCGGAACAGCAGGCAGACGTCCCCCGGCTTGGGCGGGCGATCCGGCCCGCCCCGGTCTTCCCCACGACGGGGCCGCACGCACGGCCCGCCGTCGAGCAACTCGCGGACGCGGGCGGCGATCCACTTCGCCTCGGTCTCCCGGCAGGCCGCGGCGGTCGCCTTCTTGCCGTCCGGCCCGGGCGGCACGGTGGGCAACAGGAACTCGACGTGCGGCCCGTCCCCCGATGAGAGCGGGGCGTCCGGCGGCGGCTCCAGCGGTTCGTACCCCGGCATCACCGGGTCGAACAGGGCGTTGACGAACCGCAGAATCTCCGGCCGGCTGCGGAAATTCTTCGTCAGCGGCAACCGCCCGGCGGGAGCCAGTTCGTTCCGCATCCGGCCGAACACCTCCGGGTCGGCCCCGGTGAAGCGGTAGATGCTCTGTTTCGAATCCCCGACGAGGAACAGCTTGCCGGCGTCCTGCCCCGCCGCCAGCCCGGCGATGCGGCGGACCAGTTCCGCCTGCACGGGGCTGGTGTCCTGGAACTCGTCGACCATCAGCAGGCGGATCGAACGGGCGACCTTCTCCCGCACGGCGTCGTTCCGCAGCAGCCGGGCGGCGAGGCGGAGCTGATCGCCGAAGTCCAGCCGGGCCGTCTCCCGCTTGGTGCGTTCGTACCGGCCCGCGGCGGCGGCGGCCAGCGGCAGGTAGGCCCGCACCGTCGGCAGAGCCGCGGCGAAGTCCGGCGACGCCTCCCCCAACGCCTGCCGCAATTCGTCGATCGCGTCGCGGAACGGTTTGAGGTGGGCCTGAACGACGGCGTAGTCGTCCCCCTCCCACATCTTCTTCGACTGCCCCAGCTTGCCGGCGACGGCCAGCGGTCGCAGCTCCGCCAACCGGTCCCGCAGGCGGTCCGGGGTCGGGGCCGGGCCGGTGAGCAGCAGTTCGACCTCCGTCAGCAACGTCCGCCGGGCATCGGCCTTGGCGGGGGCCGTGGCGAGGTTGCGTTGCAACACCGGCCGCAGGGCCGCCCAGTCGGGCGACTCCCGCAGGGCGGCGAGCTTCGGGTCGATCAGCTCCCTCGCCCACGCCGCGGAGCGGGCGGCGACGAGGTCCGCGGTCGTCCACGGCCGATCCAGCAGGTCGCGATCGGCGTCCAGCAGATTGAGCAGCGTGCTCCGCACCGCCGTCAGCCCGCAGCGGGTGACGAGCTCCCGCGGCGAGAGCGCCTCCGGGTCGTCGTGCTTCGCCGGATCCCGAGCGAGGGCGTCCTTGAGCACGCCGTCGACGGCCTCGGCCCGCAGGTCGGCTTCCTCGGTCGCCTCGACGGTGCGGAAGGCCGGATCGAGGTCCGCGGCGGCGGCGTTCTCCTTCAGCAGGGTCGTGCAGAACCCGTGGATCGTGCTGATGCGGGCGGTGTCCAGCCGCCGCTGGATCGTCCGCCAGTGGGCCCGCTGGTCGCGGCGGGCCGGGTCGCGGAGCCGTCGCCCCACCTCCCGCCGCACCCGGGAGACCATCTCCGCGGTCGCCTTTTCCGTGAAGGTGATCGCCACGACCGCCGGCAGGCCGTACGGGCCGGGGCTGTCCTGCTCCCGGGCCGGGTCGAGTTCGTGCAGGAACCGTTCGATCAGCACGAACGTCTTGCCGCACCCCGCCCCGGCGCTCAGGCCGACGGAGGAGCCGGCATGAAACACCGCCCGCTCCTGCTGGGCGTGCATCTGCAGCGAGCCCGGGACGTCAACCCCCGGAGCGTGCTGGGTGACGGCCTCACTCATCCTCGTCCTCCGCGGCGGCGGCCTTCCACGGCGGGGGCCACTTTTCGAGCCGCTCCGCGACGGCCCGCACCTCGGCGGCCCGGGCGACGCGGGCGTGGTCGGAGAACGTCTGCGTCTCGCCCTTCTCCGGGCAGATCGGGAACACGCCGTCGCGGATCGCCGTCGCCAACAGCGGCACCACGGCGTCGAGGTCTTCCTCCAACGTCGGCAGCAATTCGGCCACGCACTTCGTCCCCCCGCGGGAGACGCCGTTCCGCGGCCCCTCCTCCTTCACCCCCCAGTAGACCAGCATGTGCGGCTCCGCGTCCGGCGGGATCAGGCCGCAGCGGCGGGCGGCGACGGCGTAGAGGGCGAGCTGCAACGACTCCCCCGCGGCGACCCGCTCCGGGGTGAACTTCGGCACGGAGGTGCCCGTTTTGTAGTCCACGATGTTGTACGCCGGCACGACCGCCCCGCCTTCCGCCTCCACGGCGCCCAGATCGAGCCGGTCGATGCGGCCGGTGATCGGCACGCCGTCCGGTTGATTCGGGAACCGAGCGGCCGGGGGACGGTTCGACAGGTCCTCCGTGTCGTCCTCCTCCTCCGGGGTGCGGCGGCCGAAGGGGGCTTCGAGGCAGTGCACCGTCGGCCCGCTCGCCCAGCCGGAGGCGAAGTTCGCGGCGTAGGCGGCCGCCTGCGTGGGGAACGCTTCGGACCACGCCGCCAGCAGGGCCCGCTCCGTCTCCCACAGCCCGTCGTGCCAGCGGGCCAGCGACCGGCTCCGCGGCTTCAGGGCGGCGATCTCCTCCTGCAACAACTCCACGGTGGGGGCGTCCTGCGACTGCTCCAGCGCCCGGCGGTAGGCCCGGGCGAGAGCGGCGTGCATCGCGGTGCCGCGGTTCATCCGGTCCTCCCGCAGCCCCGGCGGGTCGGGCCGTTCCACGCACAGCACGCGGTCGAGGAAGTAGCGGAACGGGTTGGCGGCGAAGGTCTCGAGTTCGCTGGCGCTGAACTGGTAGCCGACCGGCCGCCGCTTCGCCCAGCGGACCTTGGACCGCGTTGAGAGCCGCCCGTCGAAGGCCGTCGGCCCCTTCCGGCGGGTGCGGGCGGACAGCATCGCTGCCGCCCCCAGCACGCCGCGGGCGGCCGGGGCCTCGGCCGGATCGCTCAGCAGCCGGGCCAGCGGTCCCGCCTGCCCGCCCATCCGCAGTTCCGAGACCGCCAGCGTCCGGGCGTCGGCGGCCGTCAGCGTGCGGGCCGGCGTCGGCACCGGGGAGAGGCTTACCTCGGCCGCCGGCGGGAACGCCGCCGGGGCGAACAGATCGCGGACGGCCTCCACGAACGGCCCGGGAAACCGTTCGCGGCCCTTCTCGTCCCGGGTCGGCCAGGAGAGCGTCAACGACTTCGTCGGCCGGGTGACGACGCCGTAGAACAGCAGCATCTCCGCCCGGGCGTTGGCGTCGGCGAGGGCGGCCGGATCGTCGGCCTCCTCGCCGGTCCGCGGCGGGACCGGGTCGGCGGGGTTCGGCGGCCGGGGGAACTGGCCCTCGCCCAGGCCGAGCAGGAACAGGTGATCGCACCCCGCCGTCCGGGCCGTCTCCGCATCGACGAACGCCACCCCGCCCGCCGCCGCCGGCGGCCCCGGCGCCCGGGCCGCGGCGAGTAGTTCGTCCGCCCAGTGCAGGAACTCCCGCAGCCCCAGCAGGCCGTCGCCGTCCTCGTCCGCGTCCGCGTCCCGGTGCGGGTCGGCGTCGGCGGCGTGCTCGGCGGCGGCTTCGCTCAGCCACCGCAGGGCGGCGTCGAGGTCGGCCGCGTCGTCCTCCCAGTCCTCCCGCGGCAGATCCGCGGCCGCGGGGTCGAACCGCAGGATTTCGATCAGGGTCCGCAGCCGCTCGACCCAGCCGGCCGGATCGGTTGGGGTGCGGGTCGGTTCGAGGGCCGCGTTCAACGTCTCCACGACGGCCGCGGCGAGGCGGCGGTCGGCCTCCGGCGGGGCGTCGCGGTCGAGGGACTGCGGTTCCTCCCCCTCCGCGGCCGGGGCGAAGGCCCGCACCGCCTTGAGCACGGTGCGGCGGTCCTCGCCGACGTTGGCGAACCGCAGCACCCGGGCCGTCGCGGTCGCCGCCCCCGGGGCGAAGCCGAAGGCCGGATCCCGCAGCACGCCCAGCAGGCCCCGCAGCCCCCAGCCGGCGGCCTCCGTCCGCCACGGGGCCAGCAGCGCCCGCACCGCCGGCCGCCCGGCCAGCGGCAGCGGGCGTTCCGCGTCCACCGGCACCCCCGCGGCGTCGCAGAGGCGAAAGAGGTCGTCCGCGTATGAGCCCACGTCCCGGGCCGTGACCACGATGCGATCCGCCCGCTCGCCCCGCATCAGCAGGCCCTTCACCGCGGCGACGGCGGCCCGCACCTCGTCCTCAATCCGCCCGGCGGCGTGCAGCGTGATCTGGCCCGCGTCCGGGTGTTGCGGGGCGGACGCGTCCGATTCGTCGAACAGCCACGCCGCGAGGTGCCCCAACGCGTCGTTCGGCCGACGGGGGACGTGCCAGACGAACTCCGGCTCGCCGCCCTGCTCCGCCAAGGGGTCGGACAGTTCGTCGACCGTCTGCCAGACCGGCTCGAACAGGTCCGGCCGATACGGTTGGCCAGTGCGGGGCCTGGCGTGTCGGCCGGAGCCCTCCTCCAACGGCAGGGCGACCACGGCGGCGTTCGCGGAGGCCGCCAGCGCCGCCAGCAGGTCCCGCTGGGTGGCGGTGAAACTGGTGAACCCGTCCGCGACCAGCAGGTCGAACCGCCGTTCCCCGGCCTCCCCGGCCCCGCAGAGCAGGTTGCGGGCGACCCAGACGCGGCCCTCGGCGTCGAACAGCGGGGGGCCGCCGTCGGGCGGGTTCTGCAACCGCTCCTGATAGGCCGCGTACAGCCGCACGAGGTCCCGCCGGGCCGGGCCGCCGGTTTGCAGCGACGGGTGATCCGGCCAGACCTCCGCGTATTTCCAGGCCCGCACCTGCCGTTCGAGCAGCGTGAGGAACCCGCCGGCCCCGGCGATGCGAGCGAAGTGCGACAGCCGGCCGGCGACGGCCTCCGCGTCGATCACCGCCCGCAGCACCCGCCGCCGCGACACGCCGGAGAGCGTGCGGTACCGGCCGCCCTCGCCGGGCTGCGCTTCGCCGGAGGGCGCCCCCTCGGCGGCGTCGAGGGCCCGCCACAGCCGGCCGTCGGAGAGCAGTTCGTCGGTGAGGTTCTCGAAGGTTCGCACCCCCGGGTCCAGCAGCGGCCCGCCGATCTTCTCCGCGAGGTCCGCCCGCACCGCGGCCCGGCTGAGGCGGTTCGGCGTCAGCCACAGGCAGGCCCCCAGCCGCCCCTCCGCCCACGCGGCCTGCAACGCGGCGGCGTATTCGTCCAGCAGCGCCCCGGTCTTGCCGCCCCGCGGCGTCCCGCACAACAGGCGGACCGGGCCCCCGCCCGGCGAACCGGGCGCGTCCGGCCCCGGGGGAGCGTCCAGTTCGAGATCGGGGAACGGCAGGTGCACGCGGCCAGTGTACGGCACGGCGGCGGCCGGCCTACACTGCGGCTCTCCCCGAGCGCCGGTCCGTCCGGCGTCGCCCCCGTTCGTCCGGAGAATCGCCCCGTGCCTCGCTCCCGCCGCTTCCGGTCTTTGTCCGCGGGACTGCTCGCCGGTTCGCTGCTGTTCGTGGGGGCCGACGCCCTGCCGGGCGTCGGCGTTACGATGGCTCAGGAGGATGCAGGAGCATCCGCGGATGACGCAGCGGGCGACGAAGAGGCTGTCGACCCGCGGGAGGACCGGGACGAACTGCTCCGCCTGATGCGGGAGTTCGCGGATTCCTTCGAGCAGATCGAGCGGAACTACGTGTCCGAGGTCAGCCGCGAGGAACTGCTGGAGGCGGCGATCGACGGCATGGTCGCCAAGCTCGATCCCTACAGCACCTATCTGGACGACGAGGAGGTCGGCCGCTTCACCCGGGAGGTGGAGGGCCAGTTCATCGGCATCGGCGTGCAGATTCTGCCGGACACGGAAACCGGCCGCCTGACGATCACCGCCCCGCTGCCCGGCACCCCCGCCGCCGAGGCCGGCGTCCGGGCCGGCGACATGATCGTGCAGGTGGACGGGGAGGCCGTCGACGGGCTGGACCCCTCCGCCGTCACCGCCCGCATCAAGGGGCCGGAGGGCGAGCCGGTCACGCTCGGCCTGATGCGGCCGGGCCAGGACGAACTGGAACAGATCACCGTCGTCCGGGCCGACGTGCGGGTGCCGACCGTCCTCGGCGAGACCCGTCGGGCCGACGGCACGTGGGACTACCTGCTGCCCCCCTCGTCCCCGGACAAGGCGGACGAACCGAAGATCGGCCTGCTGCGGGTCACCCGCTTCGGGGCCGGCACCGACCGGGAACTGACGCAGGCCCTCGACCAGTTGAAGGAAGCCGGGGCCGAGGGCGTGATCCTCGACCTCCGCGGCAACCCCGGCGGGCTGCTCGATCAGGCGGTCGCGGTCACGGACCTGTTCCTCAAGGAGGGCCGCATCGTCTCCACCGCCGGCCGCAACGTGGCCTCCCAGACGTTCGACGCCCTGCCCGGCGGCCCTGCGGAGGGGCTGGAGGTCGTCGTGCTGGTCGACCGGTTCAGCGCCAGCGCCAGCGAGATCGTCGCCGCCGCGCTGCAGGACGCCGGCCGGGCGGTCGTCATCGGCGAACGCACCTGGGGCAAGGGCAGCGTGCAGACGGTCATCAACCTCGGCGGCGGCCGCACGGCGCTGAAGCTCACGACCGCGGCCTACCTGCGGCCCAGCGGGGCGAACATCCAGCGGCCCGGCCCGATGAACCGTCCCGCCGGCAAGTCCGACGAGGAGGCGGAGTGGGGCGTCACGCCGGACGAGGGCTACCGCATCCCGCTGACCCTCCCGCAGCGCCGCAACCTCAACATCGACCGCATCGTCCGCGACCGCCCCGCCGGCGCCGCGGCGACGGAGCCGGTCGAGGACTACGAACCGACGGAGGACCCCCACATGGCCGCCGCGTTGAAGGTCCTCCGCGGCGACGACGGCGAAGACGCGGCCCCGTGAGCGAGGCCGGTTCCTCCCCCCGCCCGCTGCTGGCGATCGAATCGAGCTGCGACGAGACCGCCGCCGCGGTGATCGCGGCGGATCGGTCCGTGCTGGCGAGCGTCGTCAGCTCCCAGGCGGCGCTGCACGAGCGGTTCGGCGGCGTCGTGCCGGAGATCGCCTCCCGGGCCCACGTCGAGCGCATCCTGCCCGTCATCCGGCAGGCGATGGACGAGGCCGGCGTCGCCTCGCAAGACCTCTCCGCGATCGCCGTCGTCACCCACCCGGGGCTGGTCGGTTCGCTGCTGGTCGGCGTGACCGCGGCGAAGACGCTGGCGGCGGTGTGGGACCTCCCGCTGATCGCCGTCGACCACCTGCGGGCCCACCTGTACGCCTGCCGGATCGCCTACGGGGAGGAGGCCTTCCCGGCCTGCGGGCTGGTGGTCTCCGGCGGACACACGAACTGGTACGACTGCCCGGACGCCGTGCACGCCACGTTGATCGGCAGCACGATCGACGACGCCGCCGGGGAGGCCTTCGACAAGGTCGCCCGGCTGCTCGGCCTGCCCTACCCCGGCGGACCGAGCATCCAGAAGGCCGCGGAGAACGGCGACCCGACCGCCGTCCCGCTGCCGCGGCCGATGCTCAACCGGCCGGAACTGGCCGTGAGCTTCAGCGGGTTGAAGACCGCGGTGCGGTATGCGGCGCTGGGCAATCCGAACTCGCCGGAGGTTCCCGTTCCCCCGCTGAACGAGGGCCGAATCGCCGACATCGCCGCGTCCTTCCAGGCCGCCGCGGTCGAGACGATCGTGGGCAAATGCCGACTCGCGTTGAAGCAGACCGGCCGCCCGACGCTGCTGGTCGGCGGCGGCGTCGCCGCCAACCGGGCGCTGCGGGACGGGCTGGAAGTCCTCTGCGACCGCCGCGGCGTGCGACTGTGCGTCGCCCCGATGGACCTCTGCGTCGACAACGCGGCGATGGCCGGCCTGGCGTGGGAGAGCTTTGAACGCGGCGAATTCGCCCCGCTGGACTGCGACGTCACCCCGGGACTGGTGCGGGCGTAACCAAGGCGAGCGGGGGGCGTGAGCCCCC
>NZ_JBINJD010000043.1:0-33095 GCF_043951915.1 Alienimonas sp. DA493
CCCCGGGTGAACGAACGCTCCGCCTCGCGGCGACGGCAAACCGGGTCACTTCACGGTGAAGTTCAGTTCCGTCTCGGCGGTCGCGTTGCCGAGGGTGTCCTCGACGGTCAGCTTGAGGACGTGCGGACCCAGGCCGATGCGGGCGGGGATCTTCAGTTCGTAGATCAGGAAGTAGTCCTGGCGGTGGTTGTCGCAGAGGTCGACGGTCACCGGCTTGTCCAGCGGCAGGGTGTCCACCAGCTCGGAGCCGCCGGCGCGGAAGATCTCGACCTTGCTCCGCAGCACCGTGCGGTAGCGGCCCTCGAGGGTGCGTTCGCTGGTGAAGTTCTCCACGGCGGCGTAGATCAGCACCGGTTCGTTCGGGGTGAATTCGTCCCGGTCGAACGTCTGCACGTTGCCGAAGCTGTCCACGCGGTGGCAGAAGTTCACGTCCTTCAACGTGAGGTTCGCCCGCTCCGACAGCTTCACCGCCGCGGTGCGGAGGGCGGCGACGGCGTGGGTCGCCCGGTCGGAGGCGTTCGGGATCGACTGGGTGTCCATCTCCGTGGAGAGGGCCCAGAAGGTGTGCTGCCAGAATTCCTGCTCCGCCGGCGGCAGACCGGGGACGGCCTCCAGCGCCCGGCCGTACTCGCCGGCGATCAGGTGCAGGAGCCGAAGGTGAATCTCCGCCTCGGTCCGTTGGCGTTCGGCGGCGGCTTTCGCCTCGGTCCCGACGGCGGACCGCACGGCCGCGGCGGCGAGATCCGCCCGGCGACGGGCGGCCTGTTCCAACGCCTCCAGGCGGCCGTCGAAGTCCTCAACGCCGGGCAGGGCGCCGTCCGCTCCGGAGCCGGTCGGCCCCGGGTCGTACAGCGGACCGGCGGAGTGGCGCTCCGGCGACGCGGCCCCCGGCGCCAGCAGCGCCGCGGGGGAGGGCAGGGCCTCGGCGACCCGCGTCGGTTGGCCGGCCGGTTGCGGGGGCGCCGCCGGGGGGTTCGGTTCGGGCACCGGCGCCGGCTCCGGGGCGGGCGGCAGGCCGGGGAACAGGGAGGAGACTCGACTGCGGACCGACTCCGCGCGATCGGCCGGCGGCGCCGGGGTGAGGTACGCCGCCGGACGCACCTGCGGATCGACCGTCGCACCCGCGGCGGCGGTCGCGGCGCGGCCGTCGGCGGGCAGTTCGTACGGACCGGCGGCGATGATCCGGGCCGGCTCCGCCGGGGCGGCCGGCGTCGCGGGGACCGAGGCGGCGCCGACGGCCGGGACCGTCGCGGCCGCGGGCACGGTCGCGGCCGCGGGGACGACGCCGGACCCGGCGGCCAGCGCCGGCGCCTTCGCGTCCAACTGGCGGACCATCCGGCGAATGCGGATCACCTGTTCGACCATCGCCTCGTCCAGCTTCGCCCACTCCGCGGCGAGTTCGTCCCGCTCCGCCGGCGGGGCCAGCGACAGTTCCTCCGCGATCAGCACCTGCGTCGCCGGCGACCGCAGTCCCGGCGAGGAGGAAGAGGCGGGGGAAGACGAGGCGGGCGCGGCGGCGACGGACCCCGGCAGCGGCTCGGCCGGCGGGGCGATCGGCGGGACCGGCTGCCCGGCTTCGCGGTCGACCGCGGCACCGGCGGCCTCCGCCTGGGCCAGTGATTCTGTCCCCGCCGCCCCCGTGACGGAGGTGATCGACGCCGGGAGCGCGGCGCAGCCGGCGCCCCAAACGACCAGAGCCGCCGCTGCGAACAGCGGGCACAGGGCCGGAAATCGAGAATCGTGGGCGTGGTGGCGCACGCGGCAGCCTTCGCGTTGCGGGAGGTCGGCCGGTTCTAGACCATGCCCGGCGAACGCGACAAGACGATCCCGCCGCTCCCGAATCCGCGTCGTCCCCGCCGCGGCCCCGCCGCCCGCCATGCCCCGATTCGCCCCGTCCGCCCTCCTCCTGCTCGCCCTCCTGAGCAGCGGGACCGCCGGCTGCGGGAGCGACGAACCCGCCCCCACGCCCGATCCGGCGACCGCCCCCGAGCCCAACCCGGCGGCGATCGAGCCGGCGCCGGCCGCCCCGACGACGGCCCAGTCCACCGCGCCGGCCGACGCTGGATCAGCCCCGAAACCGCCGCCCGAGCCGCCCGCTGCAACCGGGGCGCCGAGCGGCTACGCGGACGCCATCCGGTACGGTCTGCGGGCCGGCGACCCAACGGTGGTGCGGCGGACGCTCCCCCCCGGGGCGATCGCCGCGGTCGGCGCGTTCCGCCGGGCGCTGGTGCGGGCCGAACCGCAGGAACGCGCCGCGGCCTTGGAGGCGGTCGGCACGCTCGCCGAGCTGATCGACCGCAAAGCCGACTTCCTCGCGGCGTCGGAGGCCGTGCAGCAGGGCTCCACGCCGGGCGTGCGGTTGCCGGGGTGGGTCGCCCCGATGCTGCGGGCGGTCGCCGCCGGCCCCGCGGCCTCGGCGGACCCGACGACGCTCACCGAGGCGGACTTGATCGACGGAACCGTCGCCGCCCTGCTGAAGGATCCGGCGTTTCAAGCCGGGTTGCAGCGGTGGACGGTAAAAGACGACGTGCCGCTGGTTCCGCCGGAGGCCGACGGGGAGGAGCCGGGGCAGGAGATCGTCGACGCGGTGACGCTCCGCGGCCCGGGCGGCGAGGAGGCGACGATCCCGGTGGTGGCGTCGGAGGGGGCCTGGGCGCCGGCGATTCTGGAGGCGACCGCCCCAATCTGGGCGGCGAAGGCGGACTCCGCCGGCGGGACCGGCGCCGCGGCGGTGCTGGCGGCGGCAGGGCCGCACCTCGACGCCGCCCTCGCCGCGGACACGCAGGGAGCCTTCGATCAGGCCCTGCGGGAGGCGACGGACGCGGCGCTCGCCGCCGCCGCCGACCCGCCGGCCCCGGTGCCGGACGCTCAACGGGTGACGGTCGACCTCACCCGCCCCCTCACGGCCCGACAAACGGCGGAGCTGTTGGCGTTGATGGAAGCGGCGACCGATGACCCGGCCCGGGCGGTCAGCCGGGCCGCCCCGCGGTCGGCCGGGCCGGGGTGGCGGGTGACGGTCGGCCCGGTGGCGGACGTGGCGGCGTGGCTGGCCCGGGTCCCGCCGCTCGCCGGAGCGACGGTCGAAGGCCGCACCGTCACGTTCGCCTACGAACCGCCGCCGGCCGCGGAGCCGGACGGTGAGCCGTCGCCGGAGAGCGGGTCGGGGGACGGGGTTGAGTCCGGGGAGCGGGCTGGGGCAGACTGACCGGTTCGCCGCCCGCCGCGGTTCGCGCGCTCCCTGCCGTTCCCCCTTGTCGTCGCCCCGTCTCGCCCGTGTCCCGCCCGTCCGTCGCCGAAATCCTCGCCGCCGCCCGGGCCAACCGCCCGGCCGGCGAGCCGGCCGCCGCGGCGACGCCCGCCGAGCCGCCGCCGGCCGCCCAGCCCGAGCGGGCTGATCGGGCCGAACCGGCGCCGCGTCCCGAGCCTGCCGAGCCGGGCTCGACGCCGCGGGACGGCGCGCGACCGGCCTCCGTCGCGGCGATGCTGGCCGCGGTCCGGGGGGACGCGGTCGCGGGGGGGAACGGGACGGCGTCGCCGCCCTCGGCGAGCGCTATGCTGCAAGCCGTCCGCGGCAACGGGCGAGCTGACGACCGGCCGCCGTCGATCGGCGGGATGTTGGAGACAGTCCGCGGGTCCGCCGGGTCGCACGCCCCGCCGTCCGTCGCCGCGATGCTGGCGGCGGTGCGAGGCGAGGCGGCGCCGGGGCGGGGGACGAACTCGCCGCCGTCGATCGCCGCGATGCTCGCAGCAGTGGGCCATCAAAGCGCCAAAGCGGCGGGCGGGTCTGCGACGGAGAAGTCCTCCGCCCAACCGAGCGGCGGCGCCCGACCGTCCGTCGCCGAGATCCTCGCGGCAGCCCGGTCCGCCGACGGCTCCGGCAGGCAGGCCGAGGCGGCACCGCAGCCGAAGCCGGCAAAGAAGAGCGACGGTAAGCCCGCCGCCCGCCTCAGCGCAGCGGAGATCGTGGCCCGGGTCCGCGGGAAGGCCGCCCCCGCCGGAAAGAAAGCGGCGGCCAAGCCGGCGCCGGCCGGTCCGCCGCCGGTGCCGCTGTCAGTTGGGGAGATGATCGCGGCGCTGCGGGCGAAGGAGGCGCCGGCCACGGTCGCCCGCCCGCCGCGGCCCCGCGGGGGCTGGTTCGCCCGATTGTTCGAGTCACGAGCCTGACCACACAGCCGAGGCGATTCTCGCTCCGCCGGTCGTAGGGATTCCGCCGGCCGGGTTCGCGACGGACGGGGTGCGGCGTTGCGACCGGGTTCCCGTCTCGCATCGACGGATTACCATATCGCCCGCACTCGAACCTCCGGTCTGCCCTGATGCGTCGCCGCTCTCCCGCCGCCGCCCCGCCCGCCGTGCGTCTGTCGCTGGGCGGGTGTTTGGCGGGGTTCGTCCTGCTGGGCGCCGTCGGCTGCGAGCCGGCGCCGGAGCCGGAGTTCGTCCCGCCGCCGAAGTACGCCGGCCTGCTGGAAGAGCTGCGGACCGGCACCCGGGCCGAAGTGCCGGATCTGGAGACCGGGGAGCTGGTCGAGCGGGACCTCGTCGGCTTCGACGAAGCCCTGCGGACGCGGTTCGGTACGCCGTCCGACCCGGCGGTGTTCACCTCGCTGCCGGTGGAGTTCAGCTCGCGGCGGGCGGCGGTGGCGGAGGTCATCGACGACGCGGAGGCGGAGACGACCACCTTCGTGCTCGCCCCGGTTGCGGGGACGGAGGCGTTGCCGCCGATCGCCGTCGGCGACGTGCTGCACTGGAACGGCGAGATGGGCAAACCGCACCAGGCGGAGGTGACGGCCGTCGACGGCGACTCCGTCACGATCCCGCCGATCCCCTTCGAGAACTACCCCGCCGCGTTCCCCCCGGCGTTCGACGAAACGACCGGCGAACCGTTGCCGGCGACGATCGTCGTGGGCGACGCGGACCTGCTGGAAGCCGGGCGGGACCTCTACACCGTCCACTGCATGCACTGCCACGGGGCGGCCGGGGGCGGGGACGGGCCGACGGCGAAGTACCTGCATCCGCTGCCGCGGGACTACCGGCTCGGCATCTACAAATTCACCTCGACCGGCTCCGGCGTCCCCAGCCGGGAGGACCTGACCCGCGTGCTGCGGGAGGGGATCCCCGGCACCTACATGCCGTCGTTCCACCCGGCGTTGAACGAGTCGCAGACGGCCGCGGTGGTGGAGTACGTCCGCTGGCTGTCGATGCAGGGGCAGTACGCCGGGGCGCTGGCGAACGAGGCGGACGTGTTCTACGGGACGGAGGCGATCCGGGAGCGGCTGGAGTCCGAAGAGGGCCTGACCCGCGAGGACCTCGTCAAGGAACTGACCGACGCGTGGGACTACAACGTGTCCGACCAGCTCACCTTCATCACGGCCCCGGTCGCGGAGCCGTGGGCGCTGGTCGAGACCGAGCCGCCCGTCACCCCGACTGAACCGCGGCCCGAACTGACCGGCGAGGAGTTGGCGGCCTCGGTGGAGCGGGGGCGGGGCCTGTACCTTCAGAAGAGCACCCAATGCGCCAGCTGCCACGGCACGCGGGGGCTGGGCAACGGTCCGCAGACCGTCAGCGTCCTGATTGACGCCGCGACCGGCGAGCCCTACGCGGAGCCGGGCATCCACGACGTCTGGGGCGAGGTGGTGATGCCGCGAAACCTGACCCGGGGCATCTACCGGGGCGGGCGGCGGCCGATCGATTTGTACCGGCGGATTCATTCCGGCATCGTCGGTTCCAACATGCCGGGCTTCGGGGATAACCTCTCGGACGCGGAGATCTGGGACCTCGTGAACTTTCTGCTGGCCCTGCCGCTCGACCCGTCGCTGTTGGAGGGGGTCGAACCTGAGCCGGAATCGACGGCCGAGGAGCCCGCCGTCGCCGCCGTCCCCGTCGGCGGTCCCTCCATTGACCTCCCGTCGCCCGTCGCCCCGCAGAAGAAGGCCGACCGCTCGTGAAGTGGCTTTGGGTGAGTTTGTTCGCGGCCTGGCCGGTCGTCGCCGTCGGCGCCCTCGCGGCGTCGCCGTGGATGGGGTGGTGGTTCCCCGAATCCAGCCCCGGCGTGCTGGAGAGCGTGAACCCGCTGGGGCGGGAGATCGATCACCTGTTCTACGTGATCCTGGCGATCTGCGGGTTCGTGTTCGTGCTCACGCAGGCGGGGCTCGTCTGGGCGTTATTCAGCGCGGCGGGGCGGAAGACGGCCCGGTACCTGCACGGCAACCACGTGCTGGAGGTCGTCTGGACGCTGATCCCCGCGGCGGCGTTGTTCTTCATCGCCTTCTACCAGATGGGAGCCTGGGCGAAGTTCCGTGTGGAAAGCTACTACCCGGAGGGCGTGCAGCCGGTCGCGGAGGTCTCGGCCCGAATGTACGAATGGCGGATCCGCTATCCGGCGCCCGGTAAGGCGCTGATGGAGACGCCCCAACCGGACGACCTGTACGCCGTCAACGAATTGCTGATCCCCGTGGGTCAGCCGGTGCTGATCCAGCTCCGCACCGAGGACGTGCAACACTCCTTCAGCCTGCCGCAGTTCCGCATCAAGCAGGACGCCCTGCCGGGGCAACGCATCCCGGTCTGGTTCCAGGCCGACGAGGCGGGGGAGTACGTGCTGCTCTGTCAGGAGCTGTGCGGGTGGGGGCACTACAAGATGGGCGGCGTCGTGAAGGCCTTCCCACCGGAGGAGTACGACGCCGCGATGGCCGCCTTCGCAGCCGAGCGTCGCAGCGACGGCGTGGAGAACGAGAACGAGAACGAGAACGACGAGGTCGCCGCCGCGCCGACCGAACAGGGGGAACGAAACTGATGGCGACGCTCTCTCCCCCCGAAACCGACGCCGTCCCCGGCGGCGACCCGCACGGCGCCCACGCGGGGCATCAGAAGCCCGGGTTCCTGCCGCGGTACGTGTTCAGCACCGATCACAAGGTGATCGGGATGCAGTTCCTGCTGACGACGCTGCTGATGCTGTTCGTCGGCGGGGCGCTGGCGCTGGCGATCCGCTGGCAGCTGGCCTACCCGTGGGAGCCGCTGCCGATCCTCGGCAAGGCGCTGTTCCCCACCACCGGCGGACGGATGACGCCGGAGTTCTACACCATGCTGTTCACCATGCACGGCACGGTGATGGTGTTCCTGGTGATCATCCCGATCCTCGCCGGGGCGTTCGGCAACTTCCTGATCCCGCTCCAGATCGGGGCGGAGGACATGGCGTTCCCGAAGCTCAATATGGCCAGCTACTGGATCTACTGGCCGGCCGTGTTCTGCTTCGGCTACAGCTATTACGTAGCGGGCGAGCCCGGGGCGGGACCGGCGAGCGGGTGGACGGCCTACCCGCTGCTCTCCGCCCTGCCGGACGCCAACCCCGGCACCGGGCCGGCTCAGACCTGGTGGCTGTACGGGCTGACGCTGGTCGGCGCCAGTTCGATGATGGGGTCGGTGAACTACCTCACCACGATCATCAACATGCGGGCGCCGGGCATGACGCTGTTCCGCATGCCGATGAGCATCTGGGGGATGTTCATCACCGCGATCCTGCAGGCGTTCGCCCTGCCGGTGCTGACCGCCGCGGGCCTGATGCTGATCGCCGACCGGGAGCTGGGCACCTGCTTCTTCATCCCCACCGGCCAACTGCTGCCGGGCGAGGACGCGCCGACGATCGGCGGGGGCCAGCCGTTGCTCTGGCAACACCTGTTCTGGTTCTATTCGCACCCGGCGGTCTACATCATGCTGCTGCCGGCGATGGGCATGGTCAGCGACATGCTGGCCTGCCACTGCCGCAAGCCGCTGTTCGGCTACAAGCCGATGATCTACAGCATGACGGCGATCGCCGGCCTCGGGTTCGTCGTGTGGGGCCACCACATGTTCACCTCCGGGATGAACCCGGCCCTGGGCATGACCTTCATGGTCAGCACGATCCTGATCGCGCTGCCCAGCGGCATTAAGGTCTTCAACTGGATCGGCACGATCTGGGGCGGGAAGGTGCGGTTCAATACCGTGCTGCTGAACTGCGCCGCCTTCGTGAGCATGTTCATCACCGGCGGCCTCTCCGGCATCTTCATGGCCGCGGTGCCGGTCGACGTGTACTTCCACGACACCTACTTCATCGTCGCCCACTTCCACTACATCCTGTTCGGGGCGACGCTGTTCGGGGTGTTCGCGGCGATTCATCACTGGTTCCCGAAGATGACGGGCCGGTTGATGAGCGAACGGATCGGCCAGTTGCACTTTGGGATCACGTTCCTGGCGTTCCACGGCGTCTTCTTCCCAATGCATATGTTGGGGATGGCCGGAATGCCGCGGCGCTACGCCGACCCGTACGTGCACCCGCCCTTCGAGAACCTGCTGGGCATGAACGAGTTCATGACCTGGTGCGCGATCGTGATGGGCGTGGCCCAACTCCTGTTGGTGGCGAACTTCTTCGGGTCGTGGGCCTTCGGGAAGAAGGCCGGCCGCAACCCCTGGCTGGCGAACGGGCTGGAGTGGAGCGCCCCCAGCCCGCCGCCGCACGGTAACTTCGACCTGCCGCCGGTCTGCTACCGCGGCCCCTACGAGTACAGCAGCCCGGTCGTCGCGCCGGACCGCGACTACCTGCCGCAGGATGAACCCCCGGAATCCCATGCGGTTCGAGGGGCATGATCGATAGTTCTCCCCACCACGCCCCGGGGGCTGACGCCCCCGGCTCGCCGAATCGTTCGCCTTGGCCGCACCGGCTGGCGTGGTTGCTCGTGCTCTGCACGGTGATCGGCACCGTCGGCCTCGGGGCGACGGTGACCACGCTAGGCGCCGGCATGGCGTTTCTCGACTGGCCCACCAGCGGCGGCGAGAACATGTTCGCCTACAACTTCTTCAACGACATCAAGCTGGGCCACACGGACAAAGTGCTGGAGCACGTCCACCGGCTCGCCGGGGCGACGACCGGCGTGCTGGCGATCGCGTTGGCCGCGTCGCTCTGGTTCCTCGAACCCCGGCGGTGGGTGCGGTGGCTGGGCGTCGCGGTGCTGGGAATGGTGATCGTCCAAGGCCTCGCCGGGGGGCTGCGGGTCACGGAAATCAGCACGACCCTCGCCATGCTGCACGGGCACTTCGGCGCCTGCGTGGTCGCGGCGATGTTCGTCGCCGTCCTCGTCACCGGCCGGTCGTGGACGAATAGCCCGCGGGGCCGGGACACGGCGGCGGTGAAGACCGTTCAGTGGCTGACCGGGGCGGCGCTGGTCGTGCTGGTTCTGCAATACGCCCTCGGCGGAATCGTGCGGCACTTCGGCGGGGCGTTGTTCGAGCACCTCGGCGGGGCTGTGCTGATCGGGCTGCTAGCCGCCGCCGCCGGCGGGGCGGCGCTGGCGACGGGCGAACGCTTCCTGCGGTGGAACGCCGCAGCCGTGCTGGGCGCCTTGGGCGGGCAACTGGTCCTTGGCATGCTGGCCTGGGCGACGCGGTTCGGCGTCGCCGCGGTCGGCAACGTCGCCGTGCAGCACAGCCCGCTGCAAATCATTTCGCGGGGCGGGCACACGGTGTTCGCCATGTTGCTGCTCTCCGCGCTGGTTTGCCTGTGGTTGCGGGCGCGGCGACTGGCGACCGGCGGGGAAACGGGCGAGACTGCCCCCCCACCGCACGCCGATCGTGTCGACCGCCCCGCCGCTTCGTCCGTTTCCGTCAATCGTCTCCCGGCTGCCGCGGGGGTTGCCTCTTGAACGCCGCGTCCGCCCCCCTGTCGTCCGTGCGATCCGTTTCGGCGAGCGACGACCGCACCTTCGCCGCCCGCCTCGCGGACTACCGCGCTCTGGCGAAGCCGAAGATCGCCGCGATGGCGCTGGTGACGGTGGTCCTCGGCTACCTCGCCGCCGGCGGGTCGGACGGGCTCACGCTGCTGCACGCCGCGATCGGCATCACGCTGGTCGCCGCGGCCAGCGGGGCGTTGAACCAGTACGCCGAGCGGGACACCGACGCCCGTATGACCCGCACCGCGACCCGGCCGCTGCCGGCCGGCCGGGCGACTGAAACCGAGGCGCTGGTGTTCGGCATCGTCTGCGGGGTGGCGGGGGCGGACTACCTCGCCCTCGCGGTGAACCCGTTGACGGCGTTTCTGGCGCTGCTCACGTTGGCCCTGTACGTGGGCGTCTACACGCCGCTGAAGCGGTCGAGCGCCTGGTGCGTGGTCGTCGGGGCCGTGCCGGGGGCGCTGCCGCCGGTGCTCGGCTGGGCGGCCGCCGGCGGGGGGACGCAGCCGGGCACCTGGCTGACGGCCGCGGGGCTGTTCGGAATCCTGTTCCTCTGGCAATTCCCGCACTTCATGGCGATCGCTTGGTTGAACCGGGAGCAGTACGCCAAAGCCGGCCTGCACATGCTGCCCGGGCAATTGCCGCCGGCCGGATGGGCGGGGAAGACGGCCGTCTGGACGGCCGTCGCCCTGCTGCCGGTCGGGCTGTTGCCGACGCTTGGCGGGGGGGTCGGCGTCTGGACCGCGGCGGCGGCGACGCTCGCCGGGGCGGTCTACCTGTTCTATTCGCTCCGTTTCGCCCGGGAGGAGACGCGGCCGAACGCCCGGGCGGTGCTGTTCGCCTCGCTGGGCTACCTGCCGGTCCTGCTGCTCGCCGCGGCGATCGAACTGTTGGTGATCCGCTGATGAGCGCCGCGACCGCCCACGCCCCGGTCCCCGCCGGGGAGCCGATCCCCTCGGTGCCCTCCCGCATGGGGCTGCCGATCCCCAACGGCAAGCTGGGGATCTGGCTGTTCCTCGGCACGGAGGTGATGTTCTTCACGGCCCTGATCGGCAGCCTGATCGTGCTGCGGGGCGGGGCGGCGGCGTGGCCCTCGCAGGAGACGATGCACGTCAAGCTGTGGGCCGGGGCGGTGAACACCCTCGTGCTGCTCACCAGCAGTTATTTCGTCGTCGTCGCCCTCAACAAGCTGGGGCAGGGGAAGGCGGCCGCGGCCCGCGGGTATCTGGCGCTCACGCTGCTCCTGGCCTGCGTGTTCCTCGGCATCAAAGCCTACGAGTACAACGGGAAGTTCGAGCACGACCTGCTCCCCGGCCGGGTGCCGGAGACGGCGGAGACGGCCCGCCGCAAGGTGTTGGAGGGCGTCGCCGCGGTGCAGTTGGACGTGCCGGTCGCCGACGAACCGCTGCCGGCCCGCGTCGCGGCGACGGAGCTGTCCGCCTTCGTGCGGGACGAGAACCCGGCCCCGGCCGCCCTCGCCGAGCGGGTGGAGGCGTTCCGCGAGGAGTTCCCCGAACACGCCGCGGCCCTGCCGGAGGTGAACGTCATCCCCGGGGCGAACCTGTGGCTCTCCTGCTACTTCCTCATCACCGGCCTGCACGCGGTGCACGTGATCGTCGGCATTTTGCTGCTGGCGATTCCGGCGCTGGCCTGGAACCTGTCGCGGGCGTGGTTCCCGTTCCTGGAGAACGCCGCCCTGTACTGGCACTTCGTGGACCTCGTGTGGATCTTCCTGTTCCCCACCGTGTACCTGATCTGAGGGGACCATGACGGACGCTCCCGCCACGGCCGCCGCCCCCGCGGCGGCCCCGGCCGAACCGGCCGACGCTCACCCGCACGCCAACTACCTCGCGGTGTTCGGCGTGCTGTGCGGCCTGACGCTGATCTCCGCCGGCTTCGACCTGCTGCCCAACCCGCCGAAGCTCGTGCTGGCGGCGCTGGTGTTCGGCGTGGCGACGGCGAAGGCGTACTGCGTGATGGCCTGGTTCATGCACCTCAAATTCGAGGGGGGATGGAAGTACATCGTGCTGGTGCCGACCTCGCTGCTGGGCCTCGGGCTGGTGCTCGCCCTGCTGCCGGACATCGGCATCCACTACTACACCGTCGAGGCCGACCCGACCGACGCCGTCCCCGCTTTGGCGGAGAACGAGGACGGCCCCGGCCTGCGGGACGAAACGGAGACGGGCGAATGACGGCCGCCGTCGCCGCCCGCTCGCTGACCTACCGCTACGGCGACCGCGTTGCGCTGGACGACCTCTCCTTCGAGGTCGCCGAGGGCGAGTTGTTCGGCCTGCTCGGCCCGAACGGCGGGGGGAAGACGACGCTGTTCCGGGTGCTCTCCACGCTGGTCCCGCCGCAGGACGGCGAGGCGACCGTCGGCGGATACGACGTTCGCACCGACCCGGACGGCGTCCGCGGCGTGCTCGGCGTTACGTTCCAGTCGCCCAGCCTCGACGCTAAGCTGACGGTGCGGGAGAACCTCACCCACCACGGCCATCTCTACGGCCTGCGGGGGGCGGCGCTGAAACAGCGGCTGGCCGCGGTCACGGAGCGGCTGGGGATCGCCGATCGCCTCAGCGACCTGTGCGGCGGGCTCAGCGGCGGGTTAAAGCGGCGGGTGGAGATCGCCAAGGGCCTGCTCCACGACCCGCGGGTGCTCCTGCTGGACGAGCCGAGCACCGGCCTGGACCCGACGGCCCGGTTCGCCCTGTGGGAACTGCTCCGCGACCTCCAACGGGAGGACGGCGTGACCACGCTGGTGACGACGCACCTGATGGAGGAGGCCGAGCGCTGCGATCGGCTGGCGATCCTCGACGCCGGCCGGCTGGTCGCCGAGGGGGAGCCGGACGACCTGCGGGCGGCCGTCGGCGGGGACGTGCTCACGCTCTCGACGGAGCGACCGGACGAACTGGCGGACGCCGTCCGCGACCGGTTCGATCTTGCCCCCACCGTGCTGGACGGCCGCGTTCGCATCGAGACCCCCGCCGGCCACGAGGCCCTGCGGGACGTGATGGCCGCCTTCGGCAGCGACGTGACGCAGGTGACGCTCGGCAAGCCCACGCTGGGCGACGTGTTCACCGCCCGCACCGGCAAACGATTCGAAGCCGGCGCCTGACCTGCGCCCCTGACGGGACTCGCCCACCCGAAGCGTCAGCGAGGGCGGCCCCCGCATCCTTCGCTCACGCTTCGGGTTAGTATGGGGTCAGCCCTGTGGCCGACCCGCTCGCCGCCCACCACGCACGGAACCCTCGATGAGCGAATCGAACAACCGCGACGCGGACGCGTTCATGCGGCACTTCAAGCTGCTGATCGCCGTGTGCATCCTCGTGCCGGGGGCGCTGTTCATGGCGGGAGCGATCTACCTCGATCACCGGCTGGCGAGCGTGGAGGAGGGGCTGGAATACAGCGACCCGACGGAGGAGTCCGCAGACGTCGCGGCCGGCTCCGCGGCCGGCGAGTCGCCCGCCGTCGTGCCGGTGCACCCGGCCCGGGGTCAGACGGTCTACGTGCCCGCCTACTCGCACGTGTATCACGAGAAGGGCGACGCCCATTTGCTGACGGTCACGCTGTCGGCCCGCAACACCGACCCGGACCGCGATCTGGTGGTCACCCACGTCGCCTACCACGGCACGGACGGGCGGGAGATCCGTTCCTTCCTGAAGCAACCGATCCGGCTGGGGCCGCTCGCCTCCTCGGACTTCCTGATCACCCGCGAGGACACCAGCGGCGGCAGCGGGGCGAACTTCCTGGTGAAATGGGTCTCCGCGGAGCCCGTCAGCGAACCGGCCTTCGAGGCGGTGATGATCGACACCCGCGGCGGGCAGGGGATCGCCTTCGTGCGGCCCGGGATCGTCGTGCGGGAGACCGTCCGCGGGGTGACCGTGCCGCCGACCGGCCCGCCCGCCGACGCCGGCGGTTAAGCGACGGCGAATTCAGCGCTTCCGCAAGGCGTGCGGGGGTTCTCCCCCCCGTCAACGCCTCAATCTGTGTAATCTACGGTCCCGTTCCTCCCGTTCCCGCACGAAACGTTTCGAGTTTGGCGCCCGCTGAGAGCGAACCGTTGATCTGCCCGGCCGCGTCCGATCCGAAGCGCCTGGCGGCGCTGGCGGAGAGCGGGCTGTTGGATTCGCCTCCCGAGGAGGCGTTCGATCGGCTGACCGGTTTTGCCGCCCGCCTGTTGAACGTGCCCGCCGCGGTCGTGTCGCTGGTCGCCGAACGCCGGCAGTTCTTCAAAAGCGCCGTCGGCGTGCCGGAGCCGTGGGCGACGCGTCGGGAGACGCCGCTGTCGCTCTCGTTCTGCCAGCACGTGGTGGGCGACGGGGCGCCGCTGGTGATCACCGACGCCCGCGAAGATCCCCGCGTGGCGGGCAACGCGGCGATCCTCGAATTCGGAGTCGTCGCCTATGCCGGGGTCCCGCTGCCGGATCCGGAGGGGCACGTGCTGGGGGCGTTCTGCGCCTTCGACGGCAAACCGCGGAACTGGTCGGCGGACGACCTGGCGGTGCTGCGAAGCCTGGCCGCCGTGGCCGCCGCCGAGTTGCGGCTGCGGGCGGCGAATCGCCGGCTCAATCAGGAGAACGACCGCCTTGAAGCGGCCGTGGCGAAGCGAACCGCCGAGTTGAAAGCGGCATCGGACGACCTGCGGGCCGCCGCCGAGGCCGTGCAGAACGCCGCGAACGCGGAGCGCGACCGGCTGGCCCGCGTGCTGCACGATCATCTGCAACAGCTCCTCGTGGGGGCGAAGATGACCCTCGCCGCCGGCGGATCGCGCGAAGACGCGATCGGCTTCATTGAGGAAGCGATCGCGGAATCCCGCTCCCTCGCGGCGGAACTCAGCCCGCCGGTGCTGCGCAGCCGCGGGCTGGCGCCGGCGCTGGACTGGCTGGCGAACCGTACCACGGAGCGACACGGTCTGGCCGTGACGACGGACTGCGACGCCGCCCTCTCCGCCCGTCTGCCGTCCGTCACCGCCGCAGCGTTGTTCGAAGCGGGGCGGGAACTGCTGCTGAACGCATTGAAACACGCGTCGGCCCGTTCGGTCGCCATCTGCCTGTCCGCCGCGGAACTCGACGGCAGCCCCGCGGCGGAGTTGATTCTCCGCGACGACGGTTGCGGGTTCCCCGCCGCAGACGTCAACGCGCCGGACGACGACGAGGCCGCGGACGGATTCGGGTTGTCCACCCTGCGGCAGCGGGTGACGGAATGGGGCGGGACGTTGGCGATCGACAGCCCTGCGGGGGGCGGGGCGGTCGTCCAACTCGTGCTGCCGTTGCCCGAAGACTGAGGCCGCGGCAGATCGCCCCGCTCCCCGTCCCACGTGGGCGTGGCATTGAGCGGCGGACGACCCCTACCATGGGGGGATGAGCGCCGCCCTCGCCGAAGCCCCCGCCGCCGTCGCGGCTCCCGCCGCCCGTCGGACGGCGCCCACGCCCTCCGTCGCCCTCGCTGCGTTCAGTTTGGCGCAGCGGGAACTGGTGCGGTTCTTCCGGCAGCGGACGCGGGTCGTCGGAGCGCTGGTCCAGCCCGTGCTGTTCTGGATCGTGCTGGGGGCCGGGATGCGGTCGGCGTTCGACGCCCCCGCCTACGCCGACGGCCTGGAGATGAGCTATCAGGCGTACTTCCTGCCCGGCGTCGCGGCCATGATCGTGCTGTTCACGGCGATCTTCGCCACGATCAGCGTGATCGAGGATCGCCGCGAAGGGTTCCTGCAGGGCGTGCTCGTCGCCCCGGTGCCGCGGCTGGGGATCGTGCTGGGGAAGGTGTTCGGCGGGGCCGCGATCGCGTTTCTGCAGGCCGGGCTGTTCGTCGCCCTGGCCCCGCTGCTGCAATTCGTGGGTTTGGCGCCGGGGGTGGAGTACGGATTCACCGCGACCTCCGTGCTGCTGACGGCCGGGTGGATCGCGCTGCTGTCGGTCGGGCTGACGGCGCTGGGCTACTGCATGGCCTGGCCGCTGGACAGCACGCAGGGCTTTCACGCATTGATGAGCGTCGTGCTGCTCCCGATGTGGCTGCTCTCCGGGGCGGCGTTTCCGGCGGACGACGGTTGGCTGCGGTGGGTCGTGGCGGCGAACCCGCTGACCTACGGCGTCGCGGGGTTGCGGCGGGCGATGACCCCGGCGATCGCCGACGTGCCGGCGACGCTCACGCTGCCCTCGGCGACCGTCGGGGCGCTGGTGTTCGGGGCCTTCACTGCGATCTGCCTCGTCGCCGCCGCCGTGCTGACCCGCCGCCGGCACCCCCGGGAAGCCCGCTGAGCCTTCAAACACGGGTCCGGAGCCGGGGGGCGGTGAGGCGCCGCACGCCCCCACCCCAGCGTTCGCCGCGGGAGTTGCGTATCATCGGGCATGGCTGAATCGCTCGCTCCCGCCGACCGTCCCGCCCGCCGACCGCTGCTGTGGCTCGGCGCCGTGCTGTGGGCGGCGGTCTTCGTCGCTCTCGTCGCCGCGTTCTTCCTCCGCGGCGACCGCTCCGCCCCGCCGGAGCCCGGCACGGAACTGGTCGCCGCGGACGGGGGAGAGGCCGGCGCCCGCCTGCTGCCGGGCGGGGTGGAGCCGCCGACGGAACCGGTCTACGACCCTGAGGGCCTCCCGGCGTTCTCCCTGACGGAACGCCGCGGGGAGACGGTCACGAACGAAACGCTGGAGGGCTCCCCCTGGATCGCCGGCTTCGTCTTCACCCGCTGCGCGACCGTCTGCCCGCGGGTGACCAAGGCAATGGCGGACCTCCGCAAGCCGCTGGAGGGCAGCGGCGTGAAGCTGGTCTCCTTCACCGTCGATCCGGACTACGACACGCCGGAGATCCTCACGAACTATTCCGATTTCTACGACGCCAAAGACGATAAGGACTGGCTGTTCCTCACCGGCGATCGGGGGGAGATCTACACTCTGATCGGCGACGGCTTCAAACAGCCGGTCGGCTACGAGGACGGCCACGTCGATCCGAATCAGGCGATCTTCCACACAAACAACCTGATGCTCGTGGGGCCGGACGGGGTGGTGCGGGGGAAGTACAACTCCCAGGACCCGACGGACTTGATCAAGCTCCGCCGGGACGCCCTGGAACTGGCGGGCGAGGGTGACGAGCCAGCGAGCGGTGAGAACGCCGATGAGGCCGCGGCCGCCGGCGCCGGGGCGGGCGAATGACGCCGGAGGTCGCGGAGAAGCTGGCCCGGCTGCCGGAGTGGGCTGCGTGGCTGCCGACGGTCAACGCGGCGCTGAACGGCCTCGCCGGCGTGCTGCTGGCCGTGGGGCTCTACTTCCAGCGGACCGGCCGCATCGAGGCCCATAAGCGGGCGATGCTCTCGGCGCTGGGGGTGTCGGCGGTCTTTCTGGCCTGCTACCTGCTTTACCATGCGGTCCTGACGGGCAGCACGGGGTTGCGGGGGCGGCCGTTCGAGGGGGAGGGCGTCTGGCGCTGGATCTACTTCGCGATTCTGATCACCCACGTCGTGCTGGCGGCGGTCGTGCCGGTGGGAGCGTTCGTCGCCATCTGGCGCGCCTTGAAGGGCCGGTTCGACAAGCACGTGGCCGTCACCCGCTGGCTGTGGCCGGTGTGGATGTACGTCTCCGTCACCGGGGTGGTGATCTACGGGATGCTTTACCACTGGCCGGCGGGTTAAACTGAGCCCATGCGAGCCCCCGTCGTCGCCGCCGTCCTCGTCGCCCTGCTGCTGGCCTGCCCGGCGGCCGCGGAGGCCTGCCCGATGTGCAAGGCCGCCGCGGAGTCGGACGACCGCCTGCCCCGGGCGTTCTTCGCCTCGATTCTGTTCATGATGGGAATGCCGGTCGCCCTGGCGACCGGCTTCGGCGTCGCCTTCTGGCGGCTCTCCCGGCAGGACGGGACCGCGGATCTTCCGGACTGGCCGGACGTCGAGTCCGCCAAGGACTGAAACCGCCAGAGCCGGGGCCGCCGTCGATTCAGTCCGCTGAGGGCCGTTCCCTCGCTCAGAGCCGTTCGAGCGGGTCGCGTTCCACGTCGCTGGGGCGGACGGGCAGGTCCGGGAAATACTCGCCGAGTTCCCGGGCGAGTTCCTCCATGCTGAACCGCTCGCTGGCGTAGTGGCCGACGAGTACCAGCCCCACCCCGGCGTTCCGGGCTTGCAGGGCCGCGTGAAAGCGGGCCTCGCCGGTGACGAACACGTCGCAGCCGGCGGCGATCGCGTCCGAGAGGTACTCCCCGGCGCTGCCGCAGGCGACGCCCACGGAGCGGACCGGTCGGTCCGTCGATACGACGTCGACGCCGTCGAGGTGCATCACCGCCTTGATCCACTGGACGAACTCCCCGAAGGAAACCTGCTCCTTCCGCGTCCCGACCCGCCCGGCCCCGCGGGAGGCGTCCTCGGCATCTCCGGCGGACAGTTCATCGCGGCCCCGCAGCGGGCGGAGGTCCGCCAGGCCGAACCCCCGGGCCAGCCGCTCGTTGATGCCCCCGGCCGCGTTGTCCCAGCGGGCGTGCGGGGAGAACACCGCCACGCCGGCCCGCACCAGATCCAGCGCGGTGCGCCCCTCGGCGTCGTTCGCCGTGAGCCGCTGCACGGGGCGGAAGAAGATGGGGTGGTGCGTCACGATCAGCCCGTCGCCGCGTTCGATCGCCTCCGCGGCGACGTCCGGGGTGAGGGTCAGGCAGGTGGTGATCGAGGCGACTTCCGCCGCCGGGTCGCCCAGCAGCAGGCCGGTGTTGTCCCAGGATTCGTGCAGATCCGGCGGGGCGAGCCGGTCCAACAGGGCGACGCAGTCGGCGACGGTGACGGGGGCGGCGGGCACGGCGGCGGGCAAACGGGGAAGCAGACGCCACAGAGTAACGTCGTCCCCCGGCACGGGCTTCAACCGAGGGATCACAAGGTCGGTCAGGGGGCCGGTTCCGAGGGCGGCGGCGGGTCGCCGAGCGTCCAGCGGCGGTTCAGCACCCGCACGCCGTTCAATTCCGAACACCGCAGCCACACCTCGTCGCCGGACGCGGCGCTGCTGGGCAGGCGGTGGGCGTAGACGTGCGTGCCCGGCGGCAGGGGACCGGTTTCCAGGCTCACCCGGGCCGCCCCGGGGATCTGCACGTCGCAGCGGAACGCCGGGGAGGAGCCGTCGGGCAGTTCGTTCATCAGCGTCTGCGTGACCTCCCAGACGCCGTTCGGCAGGCGGCGGTCCGTCACGTCCAGCCGTAAGCCGGACAACCGCACCGCCGCGGTGCGGGGGATCCGCACGGTCTCCCCGTCGCGATCCGGCCGGGTGAGCCGCACCGTGACGGGATGCTCGCCCAGCGAGACGTCCGCCGGCTGCACGACGGTGAACTCGGCGGACGCCGCGGCCTCGGCCGGCGCCGTCACTTCGACGCGACTGGGTTCCGCCGTCCAACCCTCCGGCAGTTCCAGACTCACGACGTAAGTCGCCGCCTCGACCTCGGGGTTGCGGATCCGCACCCGCAGCGGCTGGGGCTCCGGGGAACTCTGGAGCACGCCCTCGTTCTCCAACGCCGTCCCGAGCCGCAAGCGGAGCAGGCGTTCGCTCACCCCCACGAGGAACGTCGGCCGATCCGACCACGCAACCTGATGCCGCCCGTCCCGCTCGGGCACGGCGACGGAGCGGCCGATCTCGTCGCGACCGACCGGCGTGCCGCCCAGCCGGAGCGTCGCCGTGCCCTCGGCGACGCCGCGGACGGCGATCACCGGGCCGCTCGGCGTGTGGAAGGCGACGGCGTCCGGCTCCTCCCGCCGTCGCAGATCCGGAAACCGGATCCGACCGAGCAGGACCCCGTCGCGGAGCAGCGCCGCGGCGGTCCGGAAGGGCAGGAAGCGGGCGGTCGGGGTGCCGTCGGCGGCGAACAGCCCGCCGCCGTCCGAGACTGCGCTGTCCGAGACCGCGTCCACGGCGAACGTCGGGCCGGTTCCCGCCGCGCAGGCTTCGACCAGCTCCCAGAGGAACTGCGACGGCTCGCCGGTCGCGGAGACGATCCGCCACGCCGCCGGGGGCCCGTCGGCGGCGCCGAGCAGAACGGCTCGATCCGCCCCGGCCTCCAGCGGACCGGCGACCCGCACCCCCGGGGCGGCGGCCCGCAGCAGCCCCCCCGCGGTGGGCGATCGGGGCGCCCCGACGTTCGGCGGTTCGCGGTCCGCGCCCAACTGCCAATGCCGCACATGGACCGCCAGCGGCTTGGCGAGCCGTTCCACCTTCGATTGCGGGTCGGGCAGCGCCGCGAGGGCGTCCGCCGTCGCCTCGCCGGGGCGGTCGAAGTTCTCCGCCGTCCACTGCACCACCGGACGCAGGTGCCGGGCCCGCACCGCGGCGGCGAAGCGTTCGTCGGCGTTCGGGTCGCCGGCCCGCCACCGCACCCAGCCGGCCCCGGCGGAGGCCGCCGCCGCCGCGAACCGGTCCGCGGACGATTCGGGGGCGGCGTCCATCGCGATGCCCAGTCGGCCGGCTCCCCCGGGCCCGATCTCCGGCAGGTCCGCCCGGTTCGCGACGGCGATCCGCAGCGTCCGGGCGCTCTCCGCGGCGCCGGCGCCGGTCGTCGCCGTCACCTCCCACAGACCGGTCGTCAGCGGACCGATCGTCGGCAGGGCGGTCACCTCCGACCCGACCCGCACCGGGTCCAGCGGCGTGGAATGCGCCGGCGCCTCCGGGTCGTCCAGACTCCGCACGGACAAGGTCAACGCCGGGGCCGGCCCGTCGGCGGGCGCTCCGGACAACGACAACCGCAGGCCGACCGGCGCGCCCGGTTCGACCAGCGGCTCCGTGCCGATGCGTTCCAGCGTCAGGAACGGCTCCGAGAACAGCTTGAGGTCGTCGAACCACGCCGATCCCCCCACGGAGACCGCGTCCCCCGGCACGAGGTGGCAGCCCACCACCGCCCAGACGGCCCCCGGCACGGGCGGGGCGGAATCGATCGTGATCAGACGACCGCTCTGCGGGGAGGTCCCGCTGACCGCCGGCGTGAGAAACCGGGCCAGCCGCACGTGGTGCACGTCCAGCAGGGACAGGCTCACGACGGCGGCGCAGTCCTCCAATGCGTCGGTCCGCACCCGGACCGCCAGCCGCAGAGCGGGGCGGCCGGTGAGACGGACCGGCGGGGAGTACGCCGCCGCGGCCCCGCCGTTCGCCGAGACCCACAGCGCCGCCGACTCGTCGGCGTCGGCCGAGCGGCGGGGGAAGCCGGCGAGGTCGATCTCCATCGGCACGAAGTGCGGGAACGCCGCCCCCCGCCGCCGCAGCCAGCCGTCCGGCCAGCGGTCAAAGTCGAGGTCCTCCTCCATCCCGAACCGCCACTCCGCCAGCGGGGCGGTCGCGTCGACCGTCGTCGGCGCCTCCGCGGCGACCATGTCGCTCGGCGGCGGGGGGACGAGCAGGGCGGCGGCGGCGATCAGCGGGGACACCCCGATCCCATCGGCCCGTCCGGGTCGGAACCGCGACGGGCGTCGTTAGAATCGGCACGGTCCCACCCCCGCGGCCGCGGTTTCCGTTCCGGCGCCCGCGATTCGCCCCGTTTCGAACAGACTGAGTTTCGCCCCTTGCTCCGACTCGCCCTGCCGACGTTTCTGGCGTCCGCCCCGCTGCGGACCTCCCTGACCCGCGTGGCGGAGGCCGGCGCCGACGGCGTGCGGCTGGACCTGCGGACCGAACTGCGGGCCGCGGATCTCTCCGCCACCGCCGCCCGGGAGCTGCGGCACCGGCTCGCGGAGCACAACCTCAAGGCCGGCCCTGCCGTCTTCCCCACCCGCGGAGCCCTGCACGAGGAAGACCGGCTGGAGGAGCGGGTCAGCGGGATCGTCGCCGCGTTGAACCTCGCTGCGGACCTCGGCTGCGGCACGCTCTCGTTCCGCCCCTTCCGCCTGCCCGCCGCCGACGCCCCCGCCGCAACGCTGCTGGCCGAGGTGCTGAACGACCTCGCCCGATCCGGCTCGCACGTCGGCGTGATCCCCTGCCTGACCCCCGCCGGCGACGCGGCCCGCCTCGCCGAGGTGTTGGACCGGGTGACGACCGGCCCCTTCGGCGTGAACCTCGATCCGGCCGCCGTGCTGCTGGGCGGCGGGGAGGTCGCCGACACGATCCGCACGCTGCACGACCGCATCGAGACCGTGACCGCCCGCGACGCGATCAACGACGGCGCCGGCGGCAAGGAGGTCCCCGTCGGCCGCGGCGAGGTGGATTGGGAGGAGACGCTCGCCCTGCTGGACGAGGCCGGCTTCAAGGGGTGGACGACCTGCGATCGGACGACCGGCCCGGCCCCGTTCGCCGAGGCGAGCCGGGCCGTCGGCTATCTCCGCTCCGTGGCGGCGCCGTGAGTCGCGGCGACGCTCAGATGGAGCCCCTGTCGGTCTCGGACCTGACCGGGGCGATCAAGGAGGTGCTCGAAACCGCCATTCCCGCGGTGCGGGTCGCGGGGGAGCTGTCGAACGTGGTGCGGGCTCGCAGCGGGCACCTGTACACCACGCTAAAAGACGACGGCGCCCAGATCCGCGTGGTGATGTGGAAGGGGAAGGCCTCCCGGTTGCGGTTCGAGCCGCGGGACGGGCTGGCGGTGATCTGCGAGGGAAACGTGGAGGTCTACGCCCCCCGCGGCCAGTACCAGCTGATCCTCGGGGCGATGCAGCCGGAAGGGATCGGCTCGCTGGAGCTGGCCTTCCGTCAGCTTCAGGAAAAGCTCGCCGCCGAGGGGCTGTTCGACCCGGACCGCAAACGGCCGCTGCCGACCTTCCCCCGCCGGATCGCCCTCGTCACCAGTCCGACAAGTGCTGCGGTGCGGGACGCTCTGCAGGTGCTCCGCCGGCGCTGGCGGGGGACGGACGCGGTCGTGGTGCCGACTGCGGTGCAGGGGGACGGGGCCGCGCCGCAGATCGCCGCCGCCCTGCGAACCGCCGGGGCGCTGCCGGGCGTGGAGGTCGTGCTGCTGATCCGCGGCGGGGGCAGCCTGGAAGACCTGTGGGCGTTCAACGAGGAACCGGTCGCCCGGGCCGTCGCGGCCTGTCCGGTGCCGGTCGTCTGCGGGGTGGGGCACGAAATCGACGTGACGATCGCGGACCTCGTCGCCGACCGCCGGGCGCTCACCCCCTCCGAGGCGGCGGAACTGACCGTGCCGGACGGGCGGGAGATCGAAGCCTTCGTCGCCGACGCCGCTGACCGCCTGCCGCTGGCGCTGCACCGGCGGGTCGCCACGGAGGCCCAACGGCTGGACGAACTGGACGCCCGCCTCGCCGACGCCGGCCGGCGCCGGGTGGAGCGGGGGACGCACGAACTCGAACGCCTCGGCGGCCGGCTGCACGCCCTCTCCCCGCTGGCGGTGCTGGGGCGGGGGTTCTCCCTGACCCGCAAGGGCGAGGCGGTGCTGACGGACGCGGCCGACGCGGCGGTCGGCGACGAGGTGACGACGCGATTGGCCCGCGGGTCGATTCGCTGCGAGGTTCTGGAACGAACGGAGATCGAGGAATGAGCGACGACGCGTCCCCCCACGAAGACGAACCCCCGTTCGAGGAGGCGCTGGACGACCTGCGGGCCGTCATCGCCGATCTGGAGGGCGGGCGGCTGGGCCTGGAGGAGTCGCTGGCCCGGTTCGAGGCCGGCGTCGGCCTGCTGCGCCGCTGCCGGGCGACGCTGGAGCGGGCCGAACGCCGGGTCGAACTGCTGACCGGGACCGACGCCGACGGGGAGCCCCTCACGGAGCCCTTCGACGCCTCCGCCACCGCGGAGCAGGGGGGCGCGGGACGCAGGGACGCGGGCGGATCCGCGAAGCGCCCGCGAAACCGCAAGCGGTCGGCGGACGAGGACGAACCGGACGGCTTATTCTAGGGTCTCTCCCTCCTCCCTCCTCACCCCTCCCTCCTCCCCGCGTGGTCAGCCCTCGTCCCGCCGTCGTTCCGCTCGCCGCCTACGCCCCCGGGGAGCAGCCCCGCGGGGACGGCTGGGTGAAGCTGAACACGAACGAACTGCCGTTCCCCCCGCCGCCGGCCGCCGTCGAGGCGATCCGGCAGGCCGCCGGCGAGCGGCTCAACCGCTACCCGGACCCGACCGGGCTGGCCTTCCGGCAGGCGGCGGCGGACCGGCTGGGCCTGACGCCGGACTGGATCCTGCCCGGCAACGGCAGCGACGAAAACCTCACCCTGCTGATCCGCACCTTCTGCCGCTCCGCCGACGGCGGGGGGGAAGGCGATCTGATCGCCTCCCCGCACCCGACCTACACCCTCTATCGCACGCTCGCGGAGATCCAGAACTGCCCCTTCGAGGCCGTCCCGCTGAACGGCGACTGGTCCTGGAACTGGGACCGGCTCGAAGCGGTCAGGCAGCGGGCGAAGCTGTTCTTCGTGCCCGTGCCGAACTCCCCCAGCGGGACGGTCTGGCCGAAGGAGGTTTTGGAACGGCTGATCCCCGACGACGGCCTGCTGGTTCTGGACGGCGCCTACGCCGATTTCGAAGACGGCCGGTTGGGGCTCGATCTGCTGGAGGGGCCGCGCGGCGACCGCATCGTGCTGACGCGGACGCTGTCCAAGTCCTACGGGCTGGCGGGGTTGCGGCTGGGTTTCGCCGCGGCCCGGCCGGAGGTGATCGGGGCGATGGCGAAGGTGAAGGACTCCTACAACTGCGACTCGCTGGCCCTCGCCGGCGGCACCGCCGCCCTGCGGGATTCCGACTGGCTCGGCGAGACGGTGCGGGCGGTGCGGGCCGAACGGCAACGGCTGGCGGACGGCCTGACCGCCCTCGGCTTCGTCGTGGAGCCCAGCGGAGGGAACTTCGTGTTCTGCACCCACCCCGACCGCCGGCACAGGGCCCGCTTCGACTTCCTGAAGGAGCGGAAGATCCTCGTGCGGTACTTCGCCTTCAACAATTGGCCGGACGGCGTCCCCGACGGCCTGCGGATCACCGTGGGCACGGCGGAGGAGACGGACGCTCTGCTGAACGCCCTCGCCGAGTTCCCGGGCTGAGCCGGACGCACGCCTCCGGCTTGGGTACGCTGCGGCGATGCCCGACCCACGCACCGCCTCGATCGAACGCGAAACCGGCGAGACGAACGTCTCGTTGACTTTGAACCTCGACGGAACCGGGGAGCACGACGTCGCCACCGGCGTGGGGTTCCTCGATCACATGCTCGAACTCTTCGCCCGACACGGGCTGGTCGACCTGTCCGTGAAGGCGGAGGGCGACACCCACGTCGACTTCCACCACACCACCGAGGACGTCGGCATCTGCCTCGGCCGGGCGCTGAAGGAGGCGGTGGGCGACAAGGCCGGCATCGTGCGGTACGGCTCGATGGCGCTGCCGATGGAGGACGCGCTGGTGACCGTGGCGCTGGACCTGTCCGGTCGGCCGATGCTGGTGTGGGACGTGGCCTTCCCGGCCGCGAAGGTGGGCGACTTCGATACGGAGTTGGTCCGCGAGTTCTGGCAGGCGGTCGCCAACGCGGCGGGCCTGAACCTGCACTGCGTGCTCCATCACGGGGTGAACGCGCACCACATCGCCGAGGCGGTCTTCAAAGGCTGCGCCCGCAGTCTGCGAGCCGCCGTCGCCGTGGACCCGCGGCAAACCGGCGTGCCGAGCAGCAAAGGCGTCCTCTAACCCGTCGCCCGAACCCTCGCTCGCGGGGTGGAAAAGGGACCGTTCAGGCCTGCGGCCGGCAACGAATCCGGACGGATCGGCGGTCGCCTGTGGGGCCGCTCAACCTTAGACTGACGAATCCGACCTGCCGGAGTTCCCGGCGCGCCCGGACTGCCGGAATTGCCTTCATGACTGCCGCCGCGTTCGATTGCCGTCCGTTGTCGGGGCTCCGCCGCTCCCTGCTGTGCGCGGCGGCCCTCCTGACCGCCCTAGCGGCCGGCCCGTCCGCGGACGCCCGTCAGGCCGCGCCGGCCGCCGCCCCTCCCGCCGCGGGCGCTCCCGCGGCCCCCGGCTCCGACGCGGCCGCCGTGTCCGGCGGGACGATCAATCCGAACCAACTCCCCCCGCACCCGGGCGGCTTCTGGCGGGGGAACGGCCCGGGGCAGCAGGTCGGCTTCTACTTCTCCCTGCCGTTGCTCGCGCTGGTGCTGGGGGCGTTCTTCCTGTGGGTCGCCACCACCGCGTGGGCGGACCACGACGCCGCCCAGCTGAAGGTGCGGCCGGAGTTCTGGTCCACCCTGCTGGTGCTCGGCGGCATCCTGGGAGTGGGGGCGCTCATCTGCCTGCCGAACCTGCTGATGGGCCTGGTCGGCTACCTCGTGTTCGCCGGGGGACCGCTGACGGCGTACATCGTCGAGCGCAACGCCCGCGTGCCGGACAGCGGGAAGGTGATGACGAAGCGGCACCTCACGAAGGTGGCGAACCAGTGGCTCAGCAAGGTCGGCCTCGGCATTCCGACCGGCGGCGGCAAAGCCGAGCCGACCTTCGGCCCGCCGATCACGTTCCTGGGCAAAAGCTCCACCGGCAACAAGTACTCCGCCGCCAGCGCCCGCAAGGTGGAGAGCAGCAAGGGCTACGTCGCCGCCAAGGAGCTGATCTACGACGCGATCCTCCGCCGCAGCACCGACGTGCACCTCGAACCGCAGGAGGAGGAGATGAGCGTCCGCGTGCGGGTCGACGGGGCGATGTACCCCGCCGAGCCGTTCGACCGGCCGACCGGCGAGGGGATCGTCAATATTTTCAAGGTGCTTTGCGCCATGGACATCACTGAGAAGCGCCGCCCGCAGGACGGCAGCTTCCGGGCCGATCTGGACGGTCGGATGATCGACTTCCGCGTCGCCACCGCCGGCACCCGGCACGGCGAGAAGATGTCCCTCCGGATCCTCGACCAGGCCAACGCCGTCGCCAGCCTGCAGAAGCTCGGCATGCGGAAGGGCCTGCGGGAGCGGATGGAGGAACTCATAAATGAGCCGCACGGCATGGTCCTGTGCAGCGGCCCGACCGGCGCCGGCAAGAGCACCACGCTGTACGCCTCGCTGAACGCGATCGACAAGATCCAGCGGAACGTGATCACGATCGAGGACCCCGTCGAATACCAGATGGACGGGGTAAACCAGATCGAAATCAACACCAAGTCGGGGCAGACGTTCGCCGGCACCCTCCGCAGCGTGCTCCGGCAGGACCCGGACGTCGTGCTGCTGGGCGAGATCCGGGACAGGGAGACCGCCGAAATCGCCTGCCAGGCGGCGAACACCGGTCACATGGTGTTCAGCACGGTGCACGCCAACGACAGCATCACGGCACTGTTTCGTCTGATCGAACTGGGCGTGGAGCCGTTCATGATCTCGAACAGCCTGACGGCGATCGTCGGCCAGCGGCTGGTTCGCCGCCTCTGCTCCGAGTGCAAGCAGGCCTACCAGCCCAAGCCGGAACTGGTGAAGAAGGCCGGCCTGCCGGTGGACAAGATCGACGCCTTCTACCGCCCCCCGCGGGCCGAGAGCGGCGCCTGCCCGAAGTGCGGCGGCCTCGGGTACATGGGCCGGGTCGGGGTGTACGAGGTGCTCGAGATCAACGACCGCATCCGCGACCTCGTCCGGGAAAAGGCCTCCGCCGGCCAGATCCGGGCCGAGGCCCGCAAAAACGGGATGCTCAACATGCGCGAGGAAGGCCTGCGGCTGGTCGTGCGGGGGGTCACCAGCATCGAGGAACTCCTCAAGGTCGTGAAGTGACCTCCGTCGCCGCCGATCCCCTCGCCGGCCTGAACGACATGCCTTGGGCGGACCTCACGCACGCCTACGGTCCGGCGACCGACGTGCCGGAGTTGCTGCGCACGCTGGAACGCGGGCCCGAGGAGGCGGCCGACCGGGCGATGCACGATCTGTTCGGCAACGTCTGGCATCAGGGGACGGTCTACCCGGCGACGCCGCACGCGGTCCCGTTCCTTCTTCGTCTGCTGGAACAGGGCCGACCGTGGGCGGAGCAGATCGCCGTGCTGCTCGGCGAGATCGCCGACGGGAACGGTTATCTGTTGGTCCACGCCCGCATGCTGTCGTCTTTGCGGCCGACCTACGAGAAGATCGCCGCCGACCGCGGGACCACCCTCGAAGCGGAGATGGCGGAGGAACGGACCGTGATCGCCGCCTGCCGGGCGGCGATCGCCGCCGGGGCCGACGCTCTTCGCCCGTTCCTGCGCCACGCGGAAGGCCGCGTCGGCGACGAGTACGTCGTCCGCGAAACGGTAATCCGCGGATTGGCCCGCTGCGCGGAGGTGCGGCCGGAACTGAAGGACTGGGTCCTCGACGCCCTCGCTGAGGAGACCGACCCGAGGGTGCCCGCGGAGTTGAACGGGCGAGTGGACGACCTGCCGTGGCTGGCCGCGGCGGTGAAAACGAAACGCGAACGACTCGGCCCGGCCGAGTGGGAAACGACCGATGATTGACCTGATCCTGCTCGCCCTTTGGGGCGGGGTGACCTACTTCGTGGCGAACGAGGGCGCGCTCGGAGCGGTGACCACGTTCTTCTGCGTGGTGCTGTCCGGCCTGCTGGCGATGAACTTCTTCGAACCGCTGGCCGAGGCGATCGGCGGCAGCGACTTCCTGCGGGAGCGGGCGGACGTCATCTGCCTGCTGGGGCTGTTCGCAGCGTTCGTCACCGGGATGCGGCTGGCCTGCGAGCAGATCGCCCCGCGGATGCTCGAACTGCCGGCCGCCGCCTACCACGCGCTGCGGTGGGTGTTCGGGGCCGCGACCGGGTACGTCACGATGGCGGTCATCCTGGTCGCCCTGCACGTCTCCCCGCTGCCGCGGACTTTCCTCGGCTTCGCCCCGGAGCGGGGGTTCGCCGCGACCTCGCCGGGCGGGAACCTGTTCGACGTGGACGCTCCGGACCGCCGCTGGCTGGCGTTCACCCGCTACGTCTCCTTGAACCCCCTCAAGAAGGGCGGGAGGAACCAGTTGGTGGACGGCAACGGGACGCTGCTGAACACGCTCAGCGGGTTCGACAACCGCACCGGCTACGCCTGGGACGCGGTGACCAGCGACGGCTCCCACGCGGCGACGAAGTCGATGCCCTCCTTCGTGATCCGCTACGCCGACCGCCGGGCCAACGGAGCCGGCGCCGCCCCGGTCGTGGTTGCCGCCCCCGCCGCCCCGCAGCGGCCCCGCGGCCCGGCGTTCTGAGCGTCCGCGGCCCCGCTCCGGCGCAAGAGAACGCCCCGCGTCCCTCCCGGAACGCGGGGCACTTCACATTCTCTTGGTCGGCCGCGGCCGGTCAGCCGTCGGCGGCGTCTTCCGACGAGGGCGGCGTGATGAGGTACGTCGTCCCGTTGATCCGCACCAGGGCCGGTTCGGCTTGGCTCAGCAGCGGGGCGAAGCGTTCGCCGACCTCCTTGGCCAATTGGAACCAGGCGTCGGTGAACTGCTCCACCTCGACCGGGTCCTTCCGCTGCTCTTCCGTCAGGCCGCTCTGCTCCCAGCGTCCCTGTTTGAAGTAGAGCGTCTCCCCGGAGACCCGCTGCACGCGTCGTTCGGGCTCGATCCGCGCGTTCGGCTCAGCCAACTCCTCGTCCGCGGCGACCGCGGCGTCGGCGCCGCTGGACGGGGGCGCCGCCGGCGCGCTCTGCACGGGCCCCGCAGGGGCTCCGCCGCCGAAGCCGCCCATCCCGCCGAACCCGCCGCCGACGCCGCCGACGGGGGATCCGCCGCGGACGCCGGAGCGGCGACCGCTTTGCGGCCGCGTGGGGAAGGTCCCCGAAATGGGTCCGCCGACCGAGTACAACGACGCGTCGGTCGGCGAGGCGGCCTGCTCGCTCAGCCGCAGCGACTGGTTCGTCGCCCGCTGATTGACGCCGAAGGCGCCGTCCGTCCGAGCCAGTCCGGTTTCCAGATTCTCACGGACCAGACCGCGGTTCACGGCGACGGCGTTGAGGTCCACGTCCTCCTCGGCCAGGAAGGCCGTGTAGGGGGTGAGGATGCCGTACCGCTGCGACAGCGTGACCAGTTCCTCCACCAGTTCGGGATTCTCGCCGTCGAGGTCGATCCGGTTCAGCAGTTCGCCAATCCGCCGGGTCGCCCACAGGGCGGGGAGGAAGTCGGCGGAGTCGTCGGTGTCCTGCGGCAGCGTGACCGGCAGGGAAAAGCTCAGTTGCTCCCCGTCCCCGGCCGTCGAGGTCCCGGTGAGGGTGAACGTGCCTTCGAGGTCTTTCGCCTTCGCCCCGTAGCGGCCGACGATCGAAAGCTGCTGACCGGAGAACAGGTCCGGCAGGTCGGCGGGCAGCACGCGGTTCAGCAGGGAGTCGGCGCCGCCGCCCTTCTTCTCGAAGTCGAGGGTGAGGCCGGTCAGCACCGGGGCGGCGATTTTGGCGTACAGGTCGGAGACGCTGGCTTCGACGTCCTCCTCCGGGGCGACGTAGGCGCTGACGCCGCGGCCGCCGCCGGAGAGGCGGTCCAGCAGGCGGGCGTTCACGTCGTAGCCCACGCCGAAAGTGAACAGCCGGGCCTTCACCGCGTCGTCGGTCACTTTGTTCGCGCCGGCGACGTTTTCGGCGATCTGCTGTTCGTCGGTCACGCCGCTGGTCGGCTTGCCGTCGGTGAGAAACAGCAGGTAGGTCGGGCGGTCGAGGACGCCCTCCTCGGAGGGCCTGGGGATCATCTCCAGCGCCTTGGTGAGGGCGGCGTTGATGTCCGTGCCGCCGCCGCTGCGGAGGTTGGCGACGAAGGCCTGCCCCGCCTTGCGGCCGTCGGCGTCGCCCTTCTCCAGTTCGGGACGAAAACTGTTCACCGTGCTGCTGTAGGCGATCACGTTGAACGTGTCCCCCTCCCGCAGCCGGCCGACGATGAAGGAGGCCGCGTTGCGGGCCTGCTCCATCTTCTCCCCGGCCATGCTGCCGGAGGTGTCGATCACCAGCACGATCGTGCGATCCGGCGGGGCGGCGTCCGGCTCCGGCACCTTCGGGGCGGCGAGCAGCAGGAAGAAGCCGTCGTCGTCGGTCTTCTTTTCGTCCCCCTCGGCGGCGTCCGGATCGCGGAAGGTCAGCACGTTCAGGCCGACGAGGCCCTCGGCGGTCCCGAACAGCAACCGCACGTCCTCCCGGCCGCTGACGTTCTCCAGCGAGAGCTTCGCCGTCGCGGTCTTGTCCGTCGGCCGGTCCACCTCGACGGCGTGCGTCGGGCTGTAGACGACTTTGAGCGGGGACTCCGTGGTCACGTTCGCGGAGACCTCCACCTTCTTCGCCCCCTTGCCGTTGGAGCCGGCGGAGCCGATCGGCAGCGTCAGGTCGATCAGTCCGTCCCGCACGCCCAGCAGCTGGGTGTAGCGAAGCTGCACCGTGCGGCTGGCGCCCGCGGGGATCGGGAACACGCTGGTGCGGTACAGGCCGTAGCCGGCGTACTCCAGCAGGGCGGGGTCGCGGTTGCGGCGGACGATCGCCTCGTAGGTTTCGCGGGCCTCCCCGGCCTTCTGGAGGGTGCCGGTCAGTTCCTTGCCGTCGACCAGCAGGGTGAGCTCCCGCACGGCGGCGTTCGGCGGGACGGGGAACAGCAGCCGGGCTTCCAACGGCCGGGAGCCGGTGTTCTTGAAGGTCTGCGACAGCCGGACGGAGGCGCTCTGGCCGGTGACGTCCGCGTGGGCCGTCAGTTCGGTCACGTCCCAGGAGGCCGGGAAGCCGGGGCGGGGGGCGTCGGTCAGTTCCAGCAGCGTTTGGGCGGGCGCGGCCGGGGCCAGCCAGCCGACGCAGGCCGCGGCGCACAACGCGGCCAGCGCTCCTGAAAACCGCGACGGGAGGGGCGGGGGGCGGAACATGAGTCGATCCGGGCGGGTGCGGGGAGAACCGGCGGCGGGCGGCCACCGTACCCGTCCCGGACGTTCCGCCGGCGACGAAAGTTCCGCCCGATCCGCACCGGGACGCCGATTTCGCTTTCCCCCGAGCCCGGGGATCGGCACCGTGGGCCGCGCCCCTTTCCTAACCCGCACCGCCCGCGAGCCGATGGCCGCCGCCGCAGACACCCCCGACGACGCCCACCGTCCCGAGGACTCCGCCGCCGCCCGCCGCCGCGGGAAGAACGTGCTCGGCGGGCCGCTGCAGGACTGCTCCCACGACCCGCTGACCGGCTGGCACCGCGACGGCTGCTGCGCGACCGGCCGCGGAGACGCCGGCGTGCACGTCGTCTGCGCGGTGATGACGGAGGAGTTCCTCGCCTTCAGCAAGGCCCGCGGCAACGACCTCTCCACCCCGATGCCGCTGCACCAGTTCCCCGGGCTGAAGGCCGGCGATCGCTGGTGCCTGTGCGCCCCCCGCTGGAAAGAGGCGTTCGACGCCGGCCAGGCGCCGCAGGTCGTGCTGGAGGCGACCCACATGGCGGCGCTGGAGTACGCCTCGCTGGAGGAACTTCAGGAGCACGCGGCCGCGTGACGCGTCCCGACAACGGAAACGCCGTGCCCGGCGGGCGGCCGGAGGGGGTTCGCGTCGAAGGACGCTGGGTCGGGGTCGCGCTGCTGCTCGCGACGGCGACGTTGTGGAGCCTCGCCGGGGTCGCCGTGAAGGTCGCGGGGGTCGAGCCGCTGGCGTTCACCGCGGTCCGCAGCGTGGGGGCGGCCCTCGCCATGCTGCCGCTGTTGGGGTTCGGGGCGAAACTGACCGGCCCGGCCCGGCCGGCCGGGCGGCTGATGTGGCCGACGGCCTTCTGCTACACGGCGATGGTGGGGGCGTTCATCGTCGCCTCCGCCGTGGGCACCGCGGCGGAAGCCATCCTTCTGCAATACTCCGCTCCGGCGTGGGCCGCCGTGATGGCCTGGGGCCTGTTCGGGCGACGGGTCACGCGGATCCAACTGGCCGCGCTGGCCTGTGCGGCGTCGGGCGTGGGCGTGTTGCTGTTCCGACTGTGGAACGAAGTCCGCCCCGACGGCTTGCTGGCTCCAGCCCTCGGCCTGCTGTCCGGCGTGGGTTACGCCGGGGTGATCGTCGGACTCGACGCCGTGGACCTGGACGCCCGCCGCCGCACCGGCGGGCCGGCGAACGTGGCGGCGGTCGTGCTCTGGAACAACGCCGTCGCCGCCGCCGTGCTCCTGCCGTGGGCGGCGCTGCGGGGGGAGCTGTCGTTGCCCCCGGCCACGATTGCGGGGCTGCTCGCCTTGGGCGTGGTGCAGATGGCACTGCCCTACGTGTTGTTCCAACTCGGCCTGCGACGGACCGGACCGGTCGCGGCGGGGCTCATCCTGCTGATCGAACCGGCGCTGAACCCCCTATGGGCGTACCTCGGCGCCGGGGAGCGGCCGCCGCCGGGGTCCTACCTCGGCGGCGGGCTGATCTTGGCGGCGGTGGCGATCACCGTGCTCGCCGGCCGCCGCCGTCGGCTCCCGACGGGCTGAGCGCCGTCCGGCCTCAGGGCACCACGCCGTGCTTCTGGAGCCGGCTGTAGAAGGTGCTCCGCGGCAGGCCCAGCCGGCGGGCGGCCTTCGACTTGTTGCCGTCGCAGGCCTCCAGCACGGAGACCAGCCGTCGCTTCTCCGCCTCCTCCCGACTCACCGCCGGCGGCGCCGTCCGGGCCGCGGTCGG
>NZ_JBINJD010000044.1:0-32926 GCF_043951915.1 Alienimonas sp. DA493
CCGCGGGGCGTCGCCCCGCGGGCGGCGGGCGGCGGACGCGATTAGATCACGCCGAGGCCGGCGAGGTCGCGGACCCGCTCCAGATAGACGCGGGAACGGCCCTGGATCGGGGTCATGAATTCGCCGTAGTTCGGGAAGGCGTCCGGGTTCGCCGCCTCCAGCGCCACGGCCTCCTCCAGGAAGGCGAAGGCTTCGTCGTAGCGGGCCTCGCGGTAGCGGAGCACGAACATCAGGTAGCTCACCCGCGGATCGGCCGGGGTGCGGTTCAGCAGGATTTGACCGATCTGCTCTGCGGCGTAGGGGTTAACGCCGGGCACGGGCACCTCTTCGGTCACGACGGCCCCGCCGCAGCAGCCGGCGCACCGCGTCACGCAGCGGGTGCACGGCAGGCAGGCCTGACGGGCCAGCAGGCAGTCGGCCGGGACGGCGACGTGCTCGCGCAGGTCGTAGACGTCGTACGGATTCCGAATGAGTTCGGAGAGCGGCGACGGTTGCTCGATCACCGTGACGGCGGGGTCCTCCACGACGATCACGTCCGGGGCCGCCGGATCGAGCGGCAGGTCGACCGCGTTCGGCCGGGGCTCGGCGGGAACGGTCGGCCCCTCGATCAACGGGTCGGCCGGGACCGCGGGCGGGGGATCGCCTTCTGCGGCGGGATCCACGTCCTGCATCGGCACGCCGACGGACGGCTCGGTCGGGGGCGCCGGCGTTCCCGCGGGCTGGGGCGGCTGCGGTTCGGCCGGGGCGCCGAACGGGTCGTCCTGGGCGGTCGACGCGGGATCGTCGAACGGTTCGACCTCCGACGCGTTCGGCTGGAGCGGATCTTGCCCGGGGACCGCGGGCGCCACGCCGTCGCCCGGCGGCTGGACCGGCGCGAACAGCAATGGAAGACAGACGAGCAGGGACGCGGGCACGGCGGCACCTTGGGGTGAGGGGGCGGAAACCGTCTCCCAAACTACCCAATCGACCTCAGTTCCCATACCGGGGCCTTTCCCGAGCGGCATGCTCCGGCGGACGCCGGGGCTGCGACGGGGGACGTCGACGGCGACCTCAGCCCAGTCAGCTTCAGCTCAATCCGACCAGTCAACTTCAGCCCAATCCGACGGCGACCGGCAAAATCCGCAAATCTTTGTGAGGATCCTGCGAATTGCAGAGAGTCTACCGTCGCCGGTTCGACTTGGTCCCGCCCCCACGCTTGTACCGGGGTCTCCCCCGTATCAAGCGACCTACCTGCTGGTAATGTGAGCGGCGTCATGAGGCCGGCGACCGGCCCACCACTTTCCCGCTCTCCGAGCTCACTGATGCACAAATTCACCCCCCTGGCCCTGATCTGCGGCCTCTGTCTCGTTCCCGTCGGCTGCGACAGCGTTGAGGAGGAAGTCGCGGAGACGAACGAAGAGATCGCCGAGACCAACGAGGAGATCAACGAGGCCGGCGCCGTCGTCACCGAGGACGAGGCCGAGGAGATCAACGAAGAGATCGCCGAGACCGCCGAGGAGATGGAAGAGACCGAGGAGCAGATCGACGAGGAAGCGGCCGAGGGCGAGCTCGTGACCCCCGAGGACGAAGTGATCATCGAAGGCGAAAGCCCGTAATTACGAGCGCCCGTCCCGCGATCCGCGGGCACGACGCAGACGCGAACCCGCCGCGGCCTCCGCGGCGGGTTTTTTTCGTGCGCCGATGGAGACTTCCGACGGGCCCCGTGCGGCGAACGGGGGCGGGGCGAACCGTTTCATCCCGTTCTGTCCTCACGGTCCGCATCGCGGCGCGAACGGGGGCGGGATTCCTCAGACGTTCCGCCGGCAGGGTTGAAACGGCGACTTAGGGTTCGAGCGGCGTCGTCGTGCCGTCCCGTCGCTCGCCTACGTCTCCTTCGCTCCCGCTGAGACCGTCCGATGTCCCCGTCCCCGACCGCCGCGACCGGGTCGCTCGCCGCGGCTCCCCTGCCCGTCGGCGACGAGCCGCGGCTGGAGCGGCCGGTGTTGACGGTGACCGGGGCGGTCGGCCTGCTGCTGGGAAGCCTGGCGTGGGCGCTAACCGGACAGTTCGCCGCGGCGCCGCTGGTCTTCGTCGGCAGTCTGACGACCGCATTGGCTCTCGCCGCCGTATTGGAGGACCGCTCCGCCGCCGCGGACGCCGCGATCCAGACGCTCAGCCAGGATCTGCGTGCGACGCGGAGTCGGCTCGACGTGCTGGAACAGAGCGAGCCGGCCCCCGCGGCTCCCGGCGGTCGCGCGCAGGATTGGGAACTGAACGACCTCGTGCTGCGTGGAGCCGCGGGGGCGGAGGCCGCCGCCGAACGCGGCGGGGTGACGTTGCGGACCGAACCGTCCGAGCTGTACCTCGCCGTGCACGCGGACGCCGACTTATTCGAGCGGTCGTTCGCGTCGCTGCTCAGCCACGCGATTTCCGCCTCGCCGGTCGGCGGGGTTGTAAGCGTCGGCAGCCGGTTGGAGGGGGACCGGGCGATCGCCGAGGTCGAATGCGCCGGCTCTGCCGACGGGGGCGTCCGGTTCTCGCTGTCTCTGCCCTTCGGGCATCGGTCCGGACGGCCGTCGCCGCGAAGACCCCGGGGCGGCGCCTCGCCCGCCGCGGCCGAGCCCGCCCGCAGTGGGACGCGAAATCCCCTCCCCGTCTAGCTTCCGACGGCTTCCGGTCGGACCCCGCCGGGGCCGTCTCCCGCATCGCCGACTCCAAGGATCGCCCGATGAATCATGTCGCCTCCCAGTCCTTTCCCCCCGCCGCGCCCGCTGCCGGTTCGACGCCGTCGCCGGCTCGCGTGGTCATTTGCGACGACGAACCGCACATCACCCTCGCGGTCTCGCTGAAGTTACGGAAGGCGGGGTATGAGGTGGAGGCCCACCCGGACGGCCTGTCCGCCTGGCAAAGCATCGCCGCCCGTCCGCCGGCGCTGATCGTCACCGACTGCCAGATGCCGCGGATGAGCGGGCTCGATCTGCTCCGCTCCATGCGGGCGGAGCCGCGGACGGCGGCGGTGCCGGCGATCATGCTCACCGGGAAAGGGTTTGAGCTGAGTTCCGTGGAGATGCAGTCGGAGATGGGGCCGGTGCGGCTGTTTCCCAAACCGTTCAGCCCCCGCGAACTGCTGGACGCCGTCTCCGCCATGATGACGTCTCCCGCGGCGTAGTTCGGCTGCTTCTGCGCCCCCCGGCGACCGTGGCTCCGTCGCCCGTCGTACCCCCGGTGCGACCGTCTCAGGTCGGATCAACCGGGTTGGATTTCGCGGGTTGCGGCAAATCAGTCGTGCGGGGGAGACGGGACCTTCCCGTAGACTCTACGGGCTCACCCACCGCGGCCGGTCCCTCCGGCCGCTGCCGACGCCTCCCGAAGGCTCTCCCCAACCGTGTCTTCGACCGCCGCTCATCGTCCCGTCGCGCAACTCGGCGTCGCGGAACCGGAGCCAAGATGGGGGTTGAGTCGACTGGTCGGCGGTCGGCCCGATCTGGCGGTGTGGGGCGTGTTCGCCGTCTGGCCGTTGGGCGCCCTGACCGGGGCCGTCTTCTCCTGGCCGCCCGGCGCCGGGGCGATCCTGCTCATGGCCCTGCCGGCCGTGTGGATCGGGTGGCGCCTGTCCGGACCGGCCGCCGGACTGTTCGCGGCGCTGGCGGGTTTGTGTTGCGCCAGCGAGGCGACGCTGCTCCGCGTGCTGCGGCGGGTCGGCGAGTGGTATGACGTCGTGCTGCCGGGGCCGGCGGACGACCGGCTGTTCGCCCCGCTGGCGGCGATGCTGCTGATCGCCTTGGTGTTCCGGGCGTTGCGGGACCGTCCCGAAGAGATCTCGCTGCACCCGCGTTCGGTCGATCCGCGCCGGTCCGGCGGGGGCGTCGGCGTGCTCGAACAGGCCGCCTCGCTGCTGAGCCTGCAGGTCCAGGAGGAACCGGACTTCGACCTCTCCGGCGCCCCGCGCTCGCTGGACGGGGTGGTCCGAAGCGTCCGCGCGACGGCCCGGGGCTGTTTGCGGTGCGAGCACGCCTCGGTCTGGCTGTGGGACGGGACGCGGCTGCGGGAAGCCGGGCCGCCCAGCGGCGGCAACGTGCGGACCCCCGCCCCCGATCCGCACACCGGCCTGGCCGGCTGGGCCATGGAACACCGGCGCCCGATTACGCGGCAGACGCTCGGGATGTGGGTCGCACGGGACCGCTCCCTGGCGGACGCGCTGGCCTCCGATCCGGCCCCGCCGGCCGGCATCGCCCCGCTGCTAGCCCGCTGCGCCCCCGGCGAGGGAACGGAGGGCAGCGACGAAACGCTGCTCGGACTGCTGATCGTCGATCAGCCGCAGGGGTTCGATCCGCAGTTCGCCGCCGTGCTGGCAGCGCTGGCCCGGTTCGCCGCGACCGCTCTGGAGAACGCCCGACGGTTCGATCAGGTCCAGGGGCGAGCCCGCCGGGACGATCTGACCGGACTGCTGCGACGGGACCCGCTGCTCGAGGATCTCGCGGCGATGCTCGTGCCGGGGCACGCCCAGCGGCGGGGACACAGCGTGGCGGCGGTGATTGGGGATCTGGACCACTTCAAGATTTTCAATGACGCACACGGGCACCCGGCCGGCGACGCGGCGATCCGGCAGGCCGCGAACGTGTGGCGGTCCCTGCTGCCGGCCGGCGCCCGGCTTTGCCGGTACGGGGGGGAGGAGTTCCTCGCCGCCCTGCCCGATCACACCGCCGCCGAGGCCGCCGCGCACGCGGAGAAAGTCGCCGCCGCGATCCGGACCCGCGGGGTTGAGGACGACGGCCGGACCCTGCCGATGACCGCCAGCTTCGGCGTCGCCGCCGCCGATCCAATTGACACGCCGCAGTGCGGCGGGGCCGGCTCCGCCGCGGACCGCTTGATCCGACGGGCGGACAGCGCCCTGTTCGCCGCCAAGGAAGCCGGTCGCGATCGCGTCGCCGTCGTCGACTCCGACGGCATTCTGCTCGCCCAGCCCGTGGGGCCGTCGATCCGCGAGGCCGCCTGAGGCCGCGGACCGGACCGGTCTTTGTCGTTCCGACACGGCCGGACGTTCGGTTCCGGGCAGTCGCGGGGAACGGCGTGGGAGCGAATATGTGGCCGGGTGTCCCTTTTCGGCGCCGGTTTGCGTTCATGGGAACGGACTGATCGGTTCCTGTCCCTCCCCCGCCGACTCTGGACGCCTCCCTCCCATGACGCGGTTCACCGCCCCGCCGCCCCCGTCCTCCGTGGCCCACGCGACTGCTGCGCCGGAAGGCGGGGAGCGTTTCGCACGCGATCTCCCACGGCGCCGACTGACCGTGGCCCAGGTGACCGGGGCCTGCCGTGCGGCGCGGGCGGCCTTGGAGTGCGGTGAGAATCCCGGGTGCTGGACGATGTTGCTGATGCGCGCTGCACGCCGGTGGACGGGAGCCGACCGGGCCGCCGTCGTGTTTCCGGAAAGCGGCGTCGTGCTGCCGAGCGGCGAGTGGCGGGCGCTGCGGCGGAAATCGTCGTCCCGCGGACTGCGGACCTCCCGCGCCTCGCTGCTCGCGACCGCCCGGGCCGCGGTCGAGGCGCAGTCCTGGCCCCCTGAAGAGGCCAATCGGAAGGCCCGCGTCGCCAAGGCCCTCACGGCGGACGATCTGCCCGAACCGCCGCCGCCGGCGCCGCGGGTCGGCCCCGCGGGGGATTCGCGGGTGGGGGTCGCGCTGCCGTGGCGTGACGGCGCCGGCCGCGACCTCGTGTTGCTGCTGGGGACCGTGGGCGCCGTGGAGCCGCATTCGGTCGGCGTCCGCACGATGCGGGTCGCCGTGCGGGAACTGGCCTCGGCCGGTCGCCGCCTGTGCCACCCGGGGGACGCCTCGCCGGACGCGCTCACCCACCGCGCCCGCACCGTGCTGCACTACTGGCTCGACGGGCTGCTCGAAAAAGAGGTGGCCAGCGTCCTGGACGTCTCCGAAGGCACGGTGCACAAGCAGGTGCACCGGATCTACAAGCACTTCGGCGTCTCCAGCCGGGGCGAACTGCAGGCCCAGTTCCTGCGTCGCGGCTGGGGCCGGCGGCGGCTTTGGCGCGATTTGGCTTCCTGACCGGAGCGGCGTCCGAGACGGATTCGCGGCCGGAGGGAGCCGGCCGCCCGTCAAACCGGGAACACCGACGGCGCGAGGGCCGTCGGTCCGTCAGTCGTCGTCCTCGTCGCGCTCCTCTTCACCTCTGCGTGACGCCGGCGGGGCGAGGCCGTCGACGCCGCCGGAGCGAATGAGTTCGCGAATTCCGGCCAGTTTCCGCTTGACGGTTTTCGGAGACACGCCCACCGCCCGGGCGATTTCGCCGCTGGTACGAGCCTCGAGGCGGCCGACGACCACTTCACGGGTGAGGTCGTTCGGGAGGGCGGCCATCAGCCGCTCGAAGGTGTCGGCGAAGGCGGCCATCTCCGCCGGCGACAATTCGCCGGAGGCGGCGCCGTCGAGGCCGTCGGAGGGACCCTCCGCCGCGAACACGTCCCCCGCCCCGCGAGTCTGACCGCCGCCCCGCTTGGCGGCGCGTTCCCGGCGGGCGTAGTCGATCGCCTTCCGGTCGGTCACGCGGAGCAGCCAGCGCCACAGATCGTCCGAATCGCTGAGCGTACCGGCGCCGAACCGGCCGCCGCCGGCGTGATTCCAGAGGGCGAGAAACACGCTGCCCGCGACGACTTCGGCGTCGGCGGCCCGCAGCCCCCGCAGTTTCCGCTCCAGCAGGCGAACCACCCGCGGCAGATAGCGGCGGGCGACCTCGCCCACCGCGTCTCGGTCTCCCTCGCGCACCCCCGACAGGAAACGGGTGACGCCGGCGGACGGCTCCACCGTGTCGTCCTTCCCGGATCTCTGGACCGACCTCGACCCTCGGGCAGACAGAATCCTCGAACCGTTCGAGGAGCGGGGCGAACCAATCACGGGAAGCCTCGAGACGAGGGAGGACGAACGTCCTCCCCATCATACGGCGCCGCGGGGGCCGCCGCCGCACCTGTTCGGTCCCCCATTGGCAAAGGATCGTTCGGAAAGAAAGCCGTCGGTGGGACTTGAACCCACGACCTACGCTTTACGAGAGCGTCGCTCTACCAACTGAGCTACGACGGCGAAGCGTTCCGGAGGCCGCAATCGCGGCGTCGGCGGAGTGCGGGGGGATCGTAAAGCGACCCGGCCCGTTCGTAAAGACCACGAAGCCCGCCGAAAGGTTCGACGGCGGGCTCAGCGGTCGATTTCGCCCATCACCACGTCGAGGCTCCCCAGGATCGAGGGCACGTCCGCGATGAAGCAACCGACGCTCAGCGGGCCGATCACCGACAGGTTGCAGAACGAACTGCTCTTCGCCCGGGCGCGCACCGGAATCGGGCTGCCGTCGCCGACGATGCCGAAGCCCATCTGGCCGCGGGGGCATTCGGTTTCCAAATAGACCTCGTCCTTCGGCAGTTTCTGGTTCCAGCGGTGGGCGACGCGGAAGGGGCCGTCGGTCGCCTCGTACCGGTCCAGGGCCTGCCGAATGAGGCTGACGCTCTGCACGACCTCCATCATCCGAACGTAAAACCGTGTCCAGTTGTCGCCGAGCACGGCCTCCGGCGGGGCCTCGGGAAACGGGCCGACGGGGATCTCGAAGTCGTAGCCGTCGTAGTGCCGGGTGTAGATCTCCTCGCCGTCGCGGCGGAGGTCGTGGTCGACGCCGCTGCCGCGGAGCGTCGGGCCGGTGCAGCCGTGGCCGATCGCCATGTCGGCGTCCATCACGCCCAACCCGGCGGTTCGTTTGATGAAGATGCCGTTGCGGGTCAGCAGGGTGTGGTACTCCGTGATGCGCGGCTCGAACCACTTGAGGAACTGCCGCACCACGTCGCACCAACTCAGCTCGGTTCCCTCCGGTACGCCGGTCATCGCGGCGAGGCCGGGCGGCATCGGCACGACCTCCGGGAAATCGTGCGTCGCCCCCCCGACGGTGAGGTAGCTGTAGGTCAGCCGGGCGCCGCAGACGTGCTCGAACAGATCGAGGATCATCTCCCGCTCGCGGAAGGCGTACAGGAAGGGGGCGAACGAGCCGAGGTCCAGCCCGTAGGCCCCCATTCCCAGCAGGTGCGAGGCGATCCGGTTCAGTTCCGCAATCGCCACCCGCAGGTGCCGGCCCTTCTCCGGCACGTCGATCCCGAGCATTTTCTCGACGGTGCAGGACCAGCCGAGGTTCATGTTCATCGCGGCGAGATAGTCCATCCGGTCCGTGTACGGGACGTACTGGGCCGGGGTGAGGTTCTCGCCGATCTTCTCCGCGCAGCGGTGCAGGTAGCCGATGTGCGGGGTGCACTCGCGGACGATCTCCCCGTCGGTGCGGAGCAGCAGCCGCAACACGCCGTGCGTGCTGGGGTGCTGCGGCCCCATGTTGACGAGCATCTCGTCGGTGCGAACGTCGAACTCGATCGTCCGCGGATCTTCCAACGACGAAACGGGCGGCGGGGCGGCGACGGCGTTCATCAATCCTCTGAGCTGAAAAGGGCTTCGCCCGGGGGGGATTCGAACCCCCAATGAGGGGCCCCGGGGGGACCGCCTCCCCGCAGTCAACCGGCGGGATCAACGACTCGAAGTCGAACGGCTGGCCATCGCCTCCCAGGCGAAGCCCGGCACGATTGTAACGCGGGGGCGCCGCGGGGCCTCCGCGTGACGGGAACTCACCGACAGCGAATCCCGCCGTATTCCTCCGGCATCTCGTAGTCCTTCCGCAGCGGGTGGCCGACCCAGTCGTCGGAGGTGAGGATGCGGCAGAGGTTCGGGTGGCCGGTGAAGCGGACCCCGAGCAGGTCGAACGTCTCCCGCTCGTGCCACTCCGCGATGGGAAAGATCCCGCTGGCGGAGGGGACCTCCGGCAGGTCGTCGTTCGTGCCGCGGGGCAGCACGACCTTCAGCGTGTGCGACTGCGTCAGCGGGAAGTCGGAGAGCCGGTAGACGACCTCCAGCCGCGGCTCCCCCTCGTACTTTCCCTTGTCGCCCGGCCGGGGGGCGAAGTCGACGGCGGTCAGATCGTTGAGGTGCCGCAGCCGGTGTTCGTCCCGCAGGAACGTGAGGACGTCCGGCACGGCGTCGGCGGCGATCTCGATCCACGGATCGGTGGCCTCGTGCAGTTCGCGAACGGCGTCGCCGAAGCGATCGCGGAGGGCGGCGTGAAGATCGGCGGGGGTCACGTCAGGCTCTCCCAGTCATCAGAGTTGCCGGGCGGCGTCTTTGCGGGCCTGACCGGCGACGGTCTTCACCCAGTCCAGGTCGCCCCGCTTCCAGATGTAGGCGAAGCCGACCAGCAGCACGCCGAAGAACACCGCCAGGTCGAGGGCGCCGGCGACGGCGAGTCGGGCGGCGTCCCCGGCGGCGAGGGTCGCTTCCAGCGGCAGCGTGCCGGCGACGTGGCCGCCGAGGCGTTCGGTGAGGAGCAGCCGGGTCGACTCGGCGAGCGCCGGATCCGTCAGGGCGATCGCGCTGCCGTAGACCGACGCCCAGGGGAACAGGAACGCCAGCTCCACGTCGAACACGATGAACAGCAGCGCCACGACGTAGAACCGCAGGTCGAACCGCACGTAACTGCTGCCGATCGCCTCCTCGCCGCAATCGTAGATCGCCGCCTTGGCCGGCGTGCGGTTCTTGGGTCGGATCAACCGGCCCAGCGTCAGCGGGGCCGCCAGAGCGAGGACCGCGGCGGCGGCGAAGATCAGCAGGTGGCCGGCGAGGTCCATCTCGACCCTCTCTCAATCGGGAACGGGGTCAGGCGGCGTGGTCGACCGCGGGCAGGTCCGCCGCGGCGCCGACGGGGGCGACGAGCGACCGCAGCGGGGCCCGATCGGTCGGATCGGCGGCGGCGGGGCGCCAGTGGGTCACGGCGTCCTCGCCCGGCCGCCAACTGAAATAGCCGTCGCGGGCCTCGCCGTCCGCCGTGACGCGGGGGCCCGGGAACTCGACCAGCCCCGCGGAGGCGTCCCGCAGCACGGCGCCGAGCCGGCGGATCTCCGCGACGTACCCGCTGAGGCGGTCGGCGTCCCGGGCGAGGCCCTGTTCGACCGCCTCCAGCTCCTCCGCGTGCGGTCCGTCGTGGTGCCGCTTTGAGCCGGGCGTGCGACGGACCCAGGCCAACCGGGCGCGCCGTTCGGCGAGATCGTGGGCCAGGGGGACGGCGTCGCCGACGATCCGGCGGACCAGCGGCAAAGTCGCGGTCGCCCGCTCCGGAGTGAACAGGGCCGACGGCCGACCGATCGAACGCGCCGGCGGGCCGGCGGTCGGGGTGAGATCGGGGCTGCGGGTCATGGCGGGCAAACGGGCGGCGGGGGGAACCGGGGCGATGCGGCGATCGCAGTCTCGACGCCCGCGTGGCGCAACCCGGGACGGTCCTATCTTTCCCTTCATCGACCGGAAAGCCAACCGCACCCGGCGCCGGCCGCGCGGCCGTTAAACTCCGACCCCACAAATCGCGGTCGCCTCAAACCGCAGCGGGCTTTTCGATCACCGGCAGGACCGCCGCCCCGTCCGGCGCCGGCATCCCCGGTTCGCCCTTCACCCAGACCGGGGCGTCCAGCGATTTGCTCTCCGCGACGACCGTGGGGTTGAGCGTCGCCCGACCCCAGGCGGCCTCCAGCGGGAGCTTGGCGAAGTCCACGCTGCACCCGTCCCGGGTGTAGCAGCTCAGGTCGTGGGTGGAGCCCATGAAGATGCAATCCACCGGGCATGGGTCCACGCACAGGGCGCAGAACATGCACTTGGTGTAGTCGATCGTGAAGCCGTCGACGCGGAAGCCCTTCTTTCCGTCCGGGCCGGTGTCCATCGTTTTGTCGATGTAGATGCAGTCCACCGGGCAGGCGACGGCGCACTTGTCGCAGCCGATGCACGCCGTCAGGTCGAAGCGGTGGAACCCGCGGTAGCGGGCGGCGACCGGCAGGGGCTTCTCCGGGTACTCGTAGGCTTCGGTGTAGGTCTTGCGGCGGTAGGTGCGCAGCGCCGCCCGCAGCGTGACGCCCATCCCCTGGGCGACCGTCACGACCGCGGTCGTCAGATTGCGGAACCACTCACGCACAGGAAGAAACCCAAATCCCGAGGGACAAGAAACGAATTCGGCCGGCGGATTACCGGGCGCGAGACAACAGGCCGATCACCCAGTCCTGCAGGCCGGGGGCGTCCACCTCGCGGACGACTTCCACGTTGGTCTGCCAGCGACGGACGCCGCGGCGGTCGAAGACCGTCATGCCGCGGGTCAGGTCGCCGGCGGTTTCCACGTCGACGGCCATCTCCTCCCGCTCGAACAGCGACGGGCGAATCGCGGCGGCCAACGCGGTGGGCTCCTGCAGGCTGATGCCCTCCACGCCGAAGTGCTGGTGGTTCGCCCGCAGGGCCCAAGGGAGCATCTGTTCGAGCAGCTCCCCCGCCCCGCCGCCGAGCCTCCCCTTCACCGTCTCCCACGCCGGCGGGCTGAGCACCGGCTGGCGGGCGACGTCCAGCGGGACCAGCGTTTTGGCGGCCCGGCCGGTCAGCACGCTGCGGGCGGCCAGCGGGTCCGAGGCAACGTTGAACTCCGCCGCGGCCGTGGCGTCCCCCCCGCTCTCCACCGACCCGGCGGCGACCACCAGCCCGCCGAGAGCGTCGTAGAACCCGCCCCAGCGTTCGGCGGCGAGCTTTACGTTCGTCAACGGGCCGAGCGTCAGTAGGGTGACGTCGCCCTCGTGCTCGCGGACCAGTTCGACCAGCAGCCGGGGCGAATCGCGGGGGGCGTACAGTTCCACGTCCGGCAGTTCCCACGCCCCGAGGCCGTCCGGCCCGTTGACCGCGGCCCAGTCCAACTCCTCCCCGCCGAAGCCGGGGCCGGCGCCGGCGTCGCCGGTCTCGCAGGCGCCGACCTTCGGCCGCTTGTCCGGGTCCAACAGGGTGAGCACCGCCGTGACGTTGCGGGTGGCGGTCGGGCCGTCGACGCAGCCGGCGGTCGCGGTGACGGCCAGCAGTTCGACCTCCGGGTCCAACACCGCCAGCGTGATCGCCAGGGCGTCCCCGATGCCGGGGTCGGCGTCGATGATGAGCTTCCGGGGCATCGAGCGGGCGCGGCGGGGCGACGGCGACAGGGAGGCGTCATCTTACCGGAACGGTCCCGGCTCGTCCCCCGCTTGCGGTTTGGCGGCGTCGGATTCACGGTGACCGCCGATGACCGCGTCCGCCCCCCCCGCCGATCCCGTCCGTCACGCCCTCGCCCTCGCGTTGGAGGGCCGCAACGTCCCCCGCGACGCCATGCGGGAGGCCGTCGGTGCCGTGATGGACGGCGCCGCCGACCCCCACGCCCTCGCCGGGCTGCTCGTCGCGTTGCGGATGAAGGGGGAGGTGGCCGACGAACTGGTCGGCGCCGCCTCCGCGATGCGGGAGCGGATGACCCCCGTGCCCGTCCCCCCGACCGCCGACGGCTCCCCCGCCCCGCTGCTGGACACCTGCGGGACCGGCGGGGACGGTCTCCACACGTTCAATATCTCGACCGCCGCGGCCCTCGTGACCGCGGCCTGCGGGGTGCGGGTGGCGAAGCACGGGAATCGCTCCGTCAGCTCCAAGAGCGGCTCCGCAGACGTGCTGGAGGCGTTGGGAGTGAACGTCTCCCTCAGCCCGGAGCAGGTCGGCCGCTGCGTTCGTGAGGTCGGCATCGGTTTCGCCTACGCCCCGACCTCCCATGGGGCCATGCGGCACGCGGCGCCGGTTCGCAGGGGGCTGGGCGTGCGAACGCTGTTCAATCTGCTCGGCCCGCTGACGAATCCCGCCGGGGCCGGCTGTCAGCTGCTGGGCGCCGCGTCGACGAAACACGCCGCCCTGCTGGCCGACGCCCTGCACGCCCTGGGCACGCGGCGGTCGCTGGTCGTCTGCGGGAACGACGAACTGGACGAGGTCAGCCTGTGGGGCGAGACGGCCGTCTTCACCACGACGCCAGAGGGGGTGACGCGGTCGGTCGTCACGGCCGACGAGCTTCAGCTTTCGCCCTGCACGGCCGCCGACTTGGCCGCCGACGGGCCCGCGTCGAGCGCCGCGATCATCCGCGGCGTCCTCGCCGGGGAGACCGGGGCCTGCCGTGACGTCGTCGTCGCCAACGCCGCCGCGGGACTGCTGGCCGCCGGGACGGCGAAGACCTGGACCGGCGGCGTCGAGAAAGCCGCCGCGGCGATCGACCACGGCGCCGCGGCGCGCCTGCTGGACCGGCTGGCGACCTGGACGAACGCCTGACCGCGGGCGGCCCGGCGTTCGTCACGATGTCCGCTTCCGGCGGCCTTCAGTCGCCGGAAACCCACTCGCCGAGGCTCACCGGCTGTTCCGCCACGGCCGGGGCGACCGCCCGCGGCGGGAGGAACGTCGGCGCCGCCGGCACAGGCGCCGCCGAGGCCGTGGAGGACGAGCCGGCGGACCGCGTCGTCCGCAGCGGACGCCACGTCTTCTCCTCGGTCTCCGCCGACGGCGCCGCCTGGGCCGGCGGCACGAAGGTCGGCCGGGTCGCCGCGGGGGCCGGGGCGACCGGCGGCGCCGGCACGGCGGTCCGCAGCGGGGCGGCGGGGACCGGTGCGGCGGGGATCGCGGCGGACGCCGGCGTCACCCGGGTCGCGGACGGGAGCGTCCGCCACGCGGAACCGTTCATCATCTTGGCCCGGCGGACGTTGCGGATCGCCTCCACGGCGGACATCGGTTCGCCGGCCGGCGCCTCGCCGGTCCCGTTCTGCGGGGCGGTCGGCGCCGGCGCTTCGAGGTCCAGCCCCTCCAGGATCGCGTCCACGTCCAGGTCGTTCGGGGCGACGTTGTCCAGCCCGGGGACGAGGTCCAGCGGGGACAGGGCGGCGTCCGCCTTTTCCTGCGCGTCCCCCGGCGAGCGCTCCCCGGTCGGCGGGACGGGCGCCGGGCCGGGCGGCTGCACGCTCGGATCGCCCGTCGGCAGCGGAGCCGGGGCCGGGGTCGGGGCGAGCGTCGGACCGGCGGCGTCGCGGGCGGCGGCGTCCTCCTCGGGCGTCGGCTCGGGCACCGGGACCGGCGGGGGCAGCGGGCCGGGAACGAAGTTCGTCGGGGCCTGCTGCGGCACGAACGCCGCCCCCGGGGGGCAGCCGTTGGTCAGGAACTGCGGGCAGGCCCGCTCGTCCTCCGCCTGGGTGAACGGCGCCGGGCTGGTCTCAAGGTGCCGGGCCGGCAGGGCGTGGCTGCGCTCCCACGCCCGCCGCATCGCCTGCTGATAGGCCTGCGGCGTCCACCGGCCCTCGGCCAGCTGCACGCCGTTGGCGTCCAGCAGCGTGCCCTTGGTCAACTGGAGCAGCGCCTGGGCCTGGTTGTAGGCGACCACCTCCTCGAAGTAGGCCCCTTCGGCGGCGGCGAGGTCCGTCTGGGCCCGCAGCAGGAAGTCCGTCCGCAGGGCGCCCTCGGACCGCTGGGCGTCGAGGATCCGCACCCGCTCCTGGGCGGCGCCGATCTGGTTGAAGTAGTTCGTCGCGTTGGCGTGCCGCAGGGCGACCTGCTGGAAGGCGTCGGCGAGCTGGTGCGAAACGTCCAGCTCCTGGGCGGCGAGCACCTTGCGGGCCTTCGTCAGCCGGTACTCCAGGTTCCGCACCTGCAGGTGGGCCTGCCGGAAGCCGATCGGGGCGCTCAGTTCCAGTCCCAGCTGCCAGCCGGTCTGGTCGCCGTCCGCCAGCGTGCCGAAGGCGCTGGATTCGTCCTCGTCGGCGATCAGATCGTCGCCGAAGCCGTTGACCTGGTACTGCGAGATGAAGTTCAGCGTCGGCTGGGTCAGGCTGCGGGCGGCCCGGAGCTGCAATTCCAGCGACTTGATCCGGAACTTCTGCTGGCGCAGTTCCGGCCGGTGGCAGAGAGCCTCGGCGAGGCTGGCGTGCCAGTCCGGCACGAACTCCGCGGTGATCGGCTCCGTCGCCGGGCGGATCACGCGGCCGTCGTTCACCGGCAGCGCCATCACCCGCCGCAGCTCGGCCTCGGCGGCGTAAATCTGGTTCAGAGCCTGCGTGGCCAGCGATTTCTGCTGGAAGTACTGGTTCTCCGCCTGGGCCAGCTGGGCCGGGGTGGTGTTTCCCTCCGCCTGCTGGACGCGGAAGGCGACGGTCCGCACGCCGTCGTCAGTCGCGGCGGCGCCGAGGTCCTCGCTCGGCAGGTCCTCGACCTCGCGGCGGTTCCGCAGGTCCCGCCAGGTGCGGAGGGCGCTGTTGCGGGCCGCCAGGCGGGTGTCGTACTGCCGGTAGGCGTTGTAGAGGTTCCAGTAGGAGTCCTCGACGCTTTTGACGAGGTCGCGGACGTTTCGCTCGAAGTCGAGCAGGTTGATGTCCTCGTTGATCCGGGCGATCACCACGCCCTGATTCACGCCGGTGATGGCGGAGAAGTTTGGATTCCGCGGGCCGGCGATGCGGGTGTACTCCACGCCGGAGCCGGCGAGCAGCGGCTGGGTGAACCGCAGGCCGACGTTCGTGTCGTAGTTGTTCGGGAACAGGCCGAACGACGGATCGGTGTCGAGGTAATCGACGTTCCCGAAGGCGGACACGGTGCCGCCGGTGGCGAGCGTTTTGTTGATGCTGCCGGTGTAGGCCCCGGTGTTGGTGGTGGTCTGACCGGGCGTGAGAACCCCGCCGCCGGCGCCCACGCCCACGCCGGTCCCGCCGACGCCCGGCAGGCCGCCGGTCCCCGTGCCCCCGCCGGCCCCCGAGACGCCGACGCCCGGCCCGCCGAAGGTGGCGGTGCCGAAGTTGTTGCCGAGCGACTCGTCGCGGCGGAACAGCAGCGAGGAGGTGAAGTTGGCGTCGAAGTCCGCCAGCGCCGCCTCGACGCCGCGGTTGCCGAACAGCACGCCGGTCTGGGCGATCGCCGGGTCGAACAGGCTGGGGGTGCCGTCCGGGTTGGCGAGGGCGGCGGTCTGGAAGCCGGAACCGGTCACGTTCCCACGGGGGGCGACGGTGCGGAGGATCTCGCTGCGCTCCAGCGCGATCTTGACCGCGGCGTCGAGTTCCAGATCCCAGATCTCCGCCCGCCGCATGTCCGCGACGGTCCGCGGGGCGGCGGCGCCCAGCAGCGGGCGGACGTCGTTCTCCACGCCGTGGGCGTACGAAATCTTCGCGCCCGTCTCGATGTGCTCCGCCGGTCGGGCCTCGCCGAGGTAGGTCAGTTGCGGCTCGGCCTGCCGGCTGCCGCCGAACCCCGCGCACCCGGGCAGCGCCACGAGGGCTGCGAGGCATCCGGCGCCGGCCGCACGACGCAGCCGCGCCGCCCGGGAGCGGCGGCGATTCTGCGGCGGGGCGTTGAGTGGGGGCCGTGTCATCCGATCGCCCGGGCGAAGAGGTCCAATCCAAACCTGCGGCGCCGCCGGACTTTCCGGACGAGACCGCACCGCCGTCATCGGCGGTCTTGCCGGCAGGACCCCCCCCCGCCATTCGTTGCCATTGCAACGAACGTAACCGTCAAACTCCCCCATCTCCGTCGCGACCGAAGCTTGGCGCCGGCGCAGCGCCGCTCTGCGACGGCGACCGGCGCCCTTACGGACGGGACGGAAGACCGGACGGACGCACTCGGCCGTAGGCCCAGTCGAGGCCGACCACCAGCGCCAGGGAGATCCCGAACGCCGGCAACAGCGCGCAGAGCAGCGCGATCGCCCCCCACAGCCACGGGGACACGACCTCCAGCGAGGTTTCCCGCGGGAACCCGCTCCGCCCCGCGGGGCGTCGCTTCCACCACATCCACAGGCCCGTCATGGGCAGCGCCGCCATCGCCAGGCAGGCGAACAGCCACACAACTTTCGAGGCCGGGCCAAGCACGCTGCCGACGTGCAGCGGGTAGACCCAGGCGTGCCACCAGTAGCGTTCGTTGTCGGCCAGATCTTCGTGGCCGAACGCTTCGCCGCTGCGTCGGTCCAGTTTGAAGCCGATCGACGTCATCGCCCCGTAGGTGCCGCGGGCGTAGTCGTTGATCGTCGAGACTTCGTAGTCGTCCTCCGGCCCGGCCGGAACCTTGACGGTCACGTCCCGGCCCGGAGCCAGCGCCCGCGATTTGGCCACGGCCTGCTCGAAGGTGAAGGTTTCGGGGGCGGCCGCCGCGGACTTCGCCGGGGCGTTCTCGAGCCTCTCCCCGGGCGTTTGCGCCGCGTCGGCGGACGCCGTCGTCGCCGCGAACGCCTGCCGGCTGACGACGTGAAACGACTCCCCCCACACCAGCGTATAGAACAGACCGGTGACGAGGATCGTCAGGCAGACCGGCCAGAGGTAGATCCCCGCCAGGGCGTGCAGATCGCGCAGCAGCGTGTAGGGCTTCGCGGACCACCGCGGCAGCCACACGCCGCGCACCTTCTCCTTCCGGCGGGGCCACCACAGGTAGGCGCCGGTGAGAAACAGGACGATCGTCCAACAGGTGGCCAACTCGACGACGATCCGCCCGGTCGTGCCGAGGAACAACTGGCGGTGGATCTTCAGCACAGCGGCGAAGAACCCGCTGAGCTTCTGCGGCTCGGCGGAGACCGCCTGCACCTCGGCGGTGCGGGGGTGCAGGTAGGCCGTCGACTGGAGCCCCTCGGCGCCGCGTCGTTCGCCGGCCGGCTCCGCCGTCTCGTCCCCCCGAAACGGCGTTTCGATCGAGACTTCCACGGTGCGGCGCGGGTCGGCCCGCCAGGTCAGGCCGGTCGCGTAACCTCCCGGCACCGCGGCTTCCGCGGCGGCGACCAGCGCCTGGGCGGTCGCCTCCTCCGCCGATCCCGCACTCGTCGAGGTCGAGGCGTTCACGTAGAGCAGATCGCGGTTGGCGACGTCGCCGATCTCCGCGCTGAACAGGTAGATCCCTCCGGTCACGGCCACGACCATCACGATCGGGGCGACGAACAGCCCGGCGAAGAAGTGCCAGCGCCAGATCACGCGGAACAGCGACTGCCCCGCTTTCCCCCGCGGACGGGGCGCCGGGGCCTGACCGGGCGCCGGCCGGCGGGGGGCGACGTCGGAGACGCCGGGCAGGACGCCGGCTTCGGCGGCGGAGGCGTCGACCGGCGGCTCGGCGGCGGGAAGCTGACCCATCGCGGTTTCTCGGGGGGTGATCCGGCGCCGCCGGAGCGGCGGCGCCGGGCGAAAGCGGCCGCTCGCGGCCCGCCTTGGGACGAAAGGGTCTCGGCTCAGCGGGAGGGCGGCTCGTCGGGCGGAGCCATGGGGCGACCCCCGCCGCGGACGATCTCGACTCCTTCAACCTCGATCGGGGCCAATTCCTCACGCCCCTCCTCCACCGTCACGGTCCACTTCGACTCGCGGACCTCGTCATAGGCGCCGCCGAGTTGGTCCGGGGAGCCCATCACAGACGGGTCCTTCCGCCACACGAGCGTCAGGTCGTAGTCGCCCGGGGGCGCGCCGTCGCCCTGCCGATAGGTTTGCAGGGCGAAGGAGCCGTCGCTCTGCACCTTCCCCCACGGCTTGGACTTGCGGACGTCAATCGGCTCGCCCTGCGGGTGCAGGGTCAGCACGGCGTTCTCCGGGATCTTGCCGTTGATCCGCAGCGTCCCGCTGACAGGCTGCGTTTCGGCCTCCCAAGCCTCCTTGTCGGAGCATCCGACCGGCCACAGCGCCGCGAGGCAGGCCGCCGCCGGCAGGATGCCGACGCGTGAACGAACGGGGCCCTGCATCAGAAGCCCTCCACAACTTCGCGACCGTTGATCGAACTGCGGGCGGAGATCGCCTCGTAGGAGGTCGATTCGCTCATAAACTGAACGGAGCCGTCGCCCATCAGCAGATTCACTCCGCCCGTGTGGAAGGAGTACGGGGCGCCGAACCAGTTGGCGACGTTGACCACGCGGTCTCCCGTCATCCAGAGAACGCTGAAGTCGCCCGGCTCGTTCCAAACGATCGCCTGCTTGAACCACCAACCGGCGTTCCGCTGCGAAACCCAGGGGTCCTTCGATTGGCCGTAGCCCCACGTTGAGGTGGTGCCGTCCCTCGTCGGGTTCTCGACGCCCTCCACGTAAAGGGACGCGCGGCCCGCGCTTTCGTAGACCATGCAGGTGTTCGTGGTGCCGTCGATGATGTCGGCGAGGCGGTGCGGGGATCCGTCGAACAGCGAGTCGTGGTTGGCCCAGTCGGAAGCGTTTCGCAGCACGGAGTAGTCAGTCGCCTGCCAGCCGTTGTCCGGCAGCGTCCGACCCGCGGAGGGGTTGGAAGGGCAGCTGTAAAAACTGGGCATCTTCGTCTTCAACGCCTCATTCTCCGGGGCGTCCCACGCCACGGAGTAGTCATAGAGCTTGGCGAGGTTCCCCTGGTCGACCTGGGGCAGGATCGCCGCGGCCCAGTTCGCGCAGACGGGCTCCACCTGTTCGCCGCTCTCCTCCACCTGCGGCAGCCAGTTGAGCGGGAAATGACGGTAGGTGTCGTGGTAGTTGTGCATGGCCAGCCCAATCTGTTTGAGATTGTTGCCGCACTGCATCTTGCGGGCGGCTTCGCGGGCCTGCTGGACCGCGGGCAGCAGCAGACTGACCAGAATCGCGATGACCGCGATGACCACCAGCAGCTCGATCAGCGTGAACCCGGCGCGCGGGCGACGCTGCGGACCGAGGGATGAACGGGAAGGCAAACGCATCCGGGGGAAGCCTCGACGGCGGGAAAGTTCGGAGGTGCCAGCCGGTCAATCTGACGGCGCCTCGGGAACGGGACCGTTGGTCGACTGGTTTTGAGACTCACTCTCAACGAGGATGAGCATGGTGCCCTCCCCGGCTTTCCGCAAGGCTCCCTGCGTAATCTCCGCCGTTGCTCGCGGCGGAGGTGGAGCCGCGTCGTCTACATCCGCCCGGTTGCCTGCCCGACCGGCCGATGCGGCGGGGCAATCGCGGCCGCGGGCATGCGTGCGGCTCGGGCGGCGTTACACTTCGCCCGCCGCTCCCCCGCCCCGAGTCCCCGCGCTTCCGTTGCTCACTGGCCCGATTTTTCTCCGGGAGGCCCGCACCGCCCCGCGGTCGGTCCGCCACTTCGTGCTGCGGGCGGGCTACGTGCTGGCCCTGTTCGTCCTGCTGTACACGGCGGAGAAGGCGCTGGTCGGCCTGACCGGCGATCTGTCCGCGGCGGGCCGGGCCCGCTTCGGGGCGCTGGCGTTCCAGCTGCTCGCCACGGTCCAGCTGACGCTCTGCCTGTTCTTCGCCCTGCTGTTCGCGGCGGGCAACGTCGCCCAGGAGAAGGACCGCCGCACCCTCATTCTGTTGTTGATGACGGACCTGCGCAGCAGCGAACTGGTGCTGGGCAAGTTGGCCGCCAGCCTGCTGGGCGTGGCGGCGCTGATCGCCTGCGGGGCGCCGGTCTTCTTTCTGCTGCGGCTCGCCGGGGGGGTGAGCGTGGAGCAGATCGTCTGGTCGCTGGCCCTGTGCGCGGCGGCGTCGCTGGCGGCGGGCGCCTGGGGCAGCCTGTGCGCCTTCTGGCGGGAGAAGACGTTTCAGAGCCTCGCCCTGGGCGTGCTGGGTCTCGTCGGCTGGCTGGCGGCGACCGAGGCGGCGGTGCGGCTCGCCGGGGCGGGGTCGCCGGTCGGACGGTGGGCGGCGGCGCTGAACCCGTTTCGGGGGCTGCTCGGTTTGATGAACCCGGCGGCGGGGGGAACGGTCTCCGGGCCGGCGACGGTGTCGGCGCTGGAGCCGGTCGCGGCCCTGACGCTGCTCGCCGCGGCGCTGGGCGGGCTGACGGTCTGGCGGCTGCGGGCCTGGAACCCGACCCGCAACGTGAACGTCCCCGCCCCCGAGCCCGCCGGGGACGCCGCCGCCGCGGAGGAGGCCGCGACGGCCCGCCGTACCTCGACCCGGCCGGTCTGGGCGAACCCGGTGCTGTGGCGGGAGGTCCGCACGCGGGCCTACGGGCGGAAGGCGATCTTCATCAAGCTGGCTTTCGTCGCCCTCTGCGCCGCCGCGGCGTTCGCGCTGCCCGCCGCCGGCGAGGAGGGCGGCGTCGGCGCGGCCGCGACGCTCACCGGGCTCGGCTTGTTGGGCCTGATCCTCGTGAACGCCCAGGCCGTCACCGCGCTGACCACCGAGCGCGACGGCAACACCCTGGAACTGCTGCTCGCCACGGATCTTTCGGCTCGGGAGTTCACTCTCGGCAAGCTCGGCGGGGTGCTGTTCAATGCGAAAGAGGTGCTGCTCGCCCCGCTGATCCCCGCGGTCGTGCTGCTGTGGCGGGGGGCGCTGGGGGCGGAGGGCTTCGTGTACCTCGTGCTGGGCTACGCGGTGCTGGCGGTGTTCTGCGCCGCTCTCGGTCTGCACGCGGCGGCGGGACACGCCAGCAGTCGCCGGGCGATCGCCCACAGCCTCGGCACGGTGTTTTTCCTGAGCCTCGGCCTGGCGGTGTTCTGGCTGCTGCTCATCGAGGCCCGCAGCAACTTCTTCCTCCAGTTCCAAAGTTTCCTGCTGTTCATTGGCTTCGGCTCGGTGCTGTTGCTGATCAGCTTCAACTGGAGCCAGCCCAGCAACGCCCTTTCCGCGGCGGCGTTCGTGCTGCCGTTCATGACCTTCTACGCCATCACCGCCTACCTGCTGAACGAACCGCTCGGCTGTCTACTGGCGGTGGGGGCCTCCTACGGCTTCGCCGCCGCGGCGATGCTGGTGCCGGCGGTCAGCGAGTTCGGCGTCACGTTGGGCGGGGGGAAGGAGTGACCCGCGGAGCCCCGTTTCGAAGATCCCGGACTGAACTGAGGCGGGGCCGCTGACCGTGCCGGACGCATTCCCCCCCGTGGCCCTGTGGCTGCCCGGCGGGCTCGTGATGCTGGCGCTCACGCTGGTCAGCGGGTTCTTTTCCGGCAGCGAGACCGCCCTGTTCTTCCTCTCCCCGGAGGACCAGCGGGAGCTGGCCCGCGGTTCCGCCCCGCAGCGGGCCGCCGCCCGACTGCTCGACCGGCCGGACCGGCTGTTGTCGGCGGTGCTGTTCTGGAACCTGCTGACGAACCTGACCTACTTCGTCGTCAGCGTCGTGGTGGCGGAGGCGATGCTGCACGAGGGCTACGCGACCGCGGCGGGAATCGTCGGTCTGGGCGGGCTCGCCAGCATCATCCTGCTCGGCGAGGTGTTCCCCAAGAGCGTCGCGGTGGCGGCGCCGAAGGCGGTCGCAGGGCTGGTCGCGCTGCCGCTGGGTCTGGCGGTGCGGGCGGTGGACCCGCTCTCGCCGCGGCTGGACGCCCTCACCCGGGCGCTGACCCGCACCTTCTGGCCGAAGCTGGAGACGGAGGAGTACCTCAGCGCCGACGATCTGGAGCATGCCGTCGAGGCCGCCACGGCGACCCGCGAACTCGCCGGGCCGGAGCGGCAGGTGCTGCGCAACCTCCTGGATCTGTCCAACGTCACCGCCGAGGAGATCATGCGGCCGCGGGGCACCTACCTGACGCTGCCGAGCCCGGTGCGGCGGTCGCATCTCGGCGGGCGGGCGCCCGCCGGCGGGTTCGTGGCGGTGGTCGACCCGGCGGAGCCGCCGGAGGACGGCTCCCCGCCGCCCAACCCCTCCGCGGCGGACGCCCAGCGGGTGCTGATGCTGGACTCCGCCTCGGCGGCGCTCGGCCCGGACCCCAACGACCCCGACCCCCGGCTGGACGGCCGGGCGGTCCCGCTGCCCTTCCTGCCGTGGTGCGCCTCCGCGGCGGCGGCCTGGGCGCTGCTGTCGGAGACCGGCCGCCCCGCGGCGGGGGTGGTGAACGAGTACGGCGAAACGGTCGGGGTCGTCACGTTCGACGACGTCGTCGACGCGGTTCTCCGCCCGGACGCCAGCCGCGCCCGCCGCCTGCTGCGGAGCGACCCGATCCGACTCCGGCAGGAGTCCGCCGACGAGACGCCGAGTTGGGAGGTCGCCGGGCTGACGACGCTCCGTTACCTCCTCAAGCGGCTGGACCTGCCGGACGACCTGTCCGAAACCGACCCCGTCACCGTCACCGGATTGCTGTTGGAAGAGCTCGAACAGCTGCCCGAACTCGGCGACGGCTGCGAATGGCACGGCCTGCGGCTGACGGTCGAGGAAGTCGTCGGCCCGGACGTGCGGCGGGTCCGGGTGGAACGCGTCGCCGACGAACCGGTCTCCCCCGCGGTCTCGCGCAGCGGCGGACGGTCGTCCGGGCGGGGGGACGGGGCATGACGGTCGCCCTGCTGACCGCCGCGGGACTGTTCGGTCTCGGCGTGTATCTCTCCGCCCAGTTCAGCGGGGCGGAGACGGCGTTCTACCGCGTCTCCACGTTACGGCTGAGCTTCCACGCCGCCGCGGGCAAGCGGCGGGCGGCCCGCATGCTGCGGTTTGCCGAGGACCCGGCCCGGTTCGTCGCCACGCTGCTGGTCGGCAACAACGTGGCGAACTACCTGACGACGGCGGCCGTCGGCGTGGCGGTGGCGGCCGTCACCACGCCCGGCGGCGGCGGGGCCCCGGAGGTGATCGCCACCTGGCTGATCAGCCCGGTCGTGTTCGTCTGCGGCGAGTTGCTGCCCAAACGGCTGTGCTACCTCGCCCCGTCCCACTTCCTCGGTCGGCAAAGCTCCTTCCTGCTGGCGATCTACGTCCTCGCGGCGCCCGTCGCCATTCCCCTCGCCGGGCTGGCCCGCCTGCTGGAACGGGACGGCGAGAGCGGCTCCCGCCGGGTCGGCGGCGTACTCGGCCGCGGGCGGCTGATCGAGGTGCTGGACGAGGGCCACCGGGCCGGGCTGTTGACCGACGTGCAGGACCGACTGACGGAAAACGTGCTGCACGCCGCCCCCGGCCGGGCCCGCGATCGGGCCGCCCCGCCGGAACGGGCCGTCAGCCTGCCGCTGGACTGCACCCGGGAGGAATTGCTGACGAAGGCGGCGGCGTTGGGCGTCCGCGAGGTGCTGCTCACCGCGGTCGACCTGGGCGACGGAGACGACGGCGGCGACGAGGCGGCGCCGTTCGTCGGGTACGTGCGGGCCGTGGACGTGGCGGCGGGCGACGGCCCGCCCCGCGAGTGGCTGCGTTCGCTGCCCCGCATCCCGGAGGGGGCGACGCGGTTGGAGGCGCTCGCGGAACTCCGCCGCGAGGGGGACGCCGTCGGACTGCTGGTCTCCCGCCCGGACGCCGGGGGCCGCGCCCGCGTCGTCGGCATTCTCCACGAACGCGGATTGCTGCGCGAACTGTTCGGCCGTGTGTGACGCGGGAGCCGCCGAACCGCGTCCCGGCCGGTTTTCGCTCCGCACAACGACAAACGGCGGCGGGGAGGGCCCCGCCGCCGTCGTTCTCTCCAGTGATTCGCCCCGGGAGGCGTCCTACAGGGCGTTGGAGGTCAGGGCCACGATCGGCAGGGCCGGGCCGGAGGCTTCCCAACGGCGGGCGGCGTCGACCTGCGGCACCCGGCCGGCGGCGCCGACCAGCGTCGGGGCGGCCTCGTTCCGCTCGGCGGCGGCCGGGCGGCGGACCGGTTCGCTCTTGCCGGCGGGCGGGGCGGCGATCGCCGGGCGGGCGGCCATCCGCTCGTCATTGGCGCCGCGGCTGCGGGCGGCCAGCTTCAGGGCGGCGAGGCGTTCGCGGTCGGCGTCCGTCAGCATCCGCACCTTCGGGGCGGGGTCTTCCACGACCGGCCGGCTCACCCGGCGGGAGCCGCGGGTCGGCAGGTTGTAGGAGGTCTTCGCGTCTTCGAACTCCTTCGAGTCGTCCCGCTTGTACTTATCGCTGGAGGCGTCGGCGGAGCGGGTCGGCACGCTGTCGAAGTCGGAGTCCGACTCCGGCCGCAGGGCCGTCGCGGTGGTGCCGCGGCCGGACAGGTAGGCCACGGCGACCGGGTCGGTGCTGGGCAGGTAATTGTAGACGGTGCGGGTCCGCTCCTGGTACTCGGTGACCGGCTTCATCGCCGTGACCTTCTGGTCTTCCCACACTACTTCCTGCACGGCGACCTGCCGCTTCTTGATCACCGGGACCATCTTCGTGACCTGATAGGTCTGCGGCACCTGGGTCACCTCGGCGACCTGGCTGTGCGTCGTCACGTTGCAGGCGACCTGCTGCGGGACGTACTGCCGCTGGGTGGTGTAGCGCGGGGTGAAGGCGCTGCGGATGTTGTAGCCGAGCCGGTTCAGCGAGCCGGCGAAGCCGGGACGCGGGTCGTACTGGCAGGGGCTCATCTTGGGGTTGGCGATGCGGCGGGTCTGCCAATAGCCGGCGTCCTTGATCACCGTCTGCGTGTTGGCGACCGGGCGGTAGTTCACCTGCTGGGCCATCGCGGTGCGGGTTTCGGTCTGCGGAACCATCTCGGTGAACTCCCGCTCCTCATACCGCGTGACGGTCCGGGGGCGCTTTACCGTTTCCTGCACGGCGACGTACTTCGTGACCGGCACGCGGTCGGTGACCTGCCGGGGCACGGCGACCATCTTCGGCGGCTCGCAGACCGCGACGGTTTGCACCTGCTGGACCGGCACGCACTCGACGGCGGCGGTCTGGTAGATCGGCGTGCAGCTGTCCACCGTGGTGTAGCTGCCCCCGTAGGCGCTGGCGTAGGAGGCCGGGGCGTAGGACGCCGTCGAGTAGGAGCTGTAGTAGGAGGGCGAGGCGCTCGCGGTGGAGCACCCGCAGCCGCTGTCGTAGAACTGAGCCGGGGCGGTCGGGGCGGACGCGGCGGCCAACGCCGCGGTCAGTAGCCCGGCGAACAGTCGGGGACGGAGGTTCGCGGGGCGAACGGGGGCCGGGGCGCGGCGGGGCCGCGGGGTCGGACGCGAAGTCATCGCACCTGTTCCGTGAGGAGGTCTGCGCAGACGACGGCGCAACGGGGCCGGTCGGCGAACGCGGACGATTCGGTTGTCGCAGGGGGGGATGCGGCCCCGCACGGCGGCGGGAACGCGGGGCAGACGCGCGGCGGGGTGGAGAGGGCCCCTGCCCCGTCCGCCCTCGCCTCCGCCGCGGCGGGAGCCGCTCGGGAAGCTGCGGGCGCGGGGCGTGCCGCGTCGGGGGCGGGTGGTAGATCAGTCCGGTTTCGCCGGTCAACGCGTTTTCCGTCGGAAATCCGAAATCGACTCAAGCCGCCGCCGGCCGCGGCCGACGCGGCGGCGTTTGCCCGCCGCCGCGGCGGGCCGGATGCTGGCCGGACCCGCCCTCGACTGCCGACCGCCCGCCGCCCCGATGTCCGCCCGCCGTCTCGCCCTCCCGTCCGTCGTCGCTCTCTGGGCGCTGACGGCGTTCGCGGGGCTGGCGGACGGGCCGTCCCGGACGGAGGCGATCGCCGCCCTCCGCCGGGCCGGGCGGTTCTACACGGAGGAGATCGCCGTCCGCGGCGGGTACGTCTACTACACGGACCTGGACGACGGCACGCGCTGGGGCGAGGGCGAGGCGACGCCCACGCAAATCTGGGTGCAGCCGCCCGCTACCCCAACCGTTGGGGAAGCGTTCCTGGACGCCCACGCCTCGACCGGCGACGCGGCCCACCTCACCGCCGCGACCGCCGCCGGCGAGGCGTTGGCGTACGGCCAGCTGCGATCCGGCGGCTGGACGAACAAGATCGACTTCGACCCGCAGGGCGACCCCGGCGCCTACCGCAACGGCCGCGGCCGCGGGAAGAACAACTCCTCCCTCGACGACGGCCAGACGCCGTCGGCCCTCCGCCTGCTGATGCGGCTCGACGCCGCTCACGACGGCCGGCACGAGGCGATCGCCGGGGCGGCCCGGTCGGGGTTGAACGCCCTGATCGAGGCTCAGTTCCCCGGCGGCGGCTACCCGCAGGTGTGGGACGGCCCCACGACCGGCGTCCCCCCGCGGCGGGCCTCGATTCCGCAGGATTGGCGGGAGCTGCCGCGAATTAAGGAGTATTGGGACCTGCCCACCCTCAACGACGGACTCGCGGAACAGGTCGTCGCCACGCTGCTGCGGGCCCGCGAGATTTACGCGGAACGCGATCCGGACCTCGCCGCCCGAGCCGACGCCGCGGCCCGCCGGTTCGGCGACTTCCTCCTCCGTTCCCAACTCCCCGCCCCGCAGCCCGGCTGGGCGCAGCAGTACGACCCGGAGATGCAACCGGCGTGGGCCCGCGTGTTCGAACCGCCCGCCGTCGCCACGTCGGAGACGCAGGACGTGATCGAGGCCCTGCTCGCCCTGCACGCGGCGACCGGCGAGGCCCGGTTCCTCGACCCGATCGCCCCGGCGTTAGATTATCTGGAACGCAGCGCCCTGCCGGACGGCCGGCTGCCGCGGTATCTGGAGCTCGGGACGAACCGCCCCCTGTACATGGAACGCCGTGGCCGGGAGTACCGCCCCACCTTCGACGACCGCGACCTGCCCGACCACTACGGCTGGAAGGTGGACAGTCAGGTTCCCGCGCTCCGCCGGCGTCTGGAGCGGGCGCGAGCCGGCCGGCGGAGCCCCGGCGGGGAGCGGTCGGACCTTGCCGCGGAGGCCCGGGCCGCCGTCGACGCGCTGGACGACGCCGGGCGTTGGGTCGAACTGTCGCAAGGCGGCAAACTGCACGGGCAGGCGAAGATCCCGGCCGGCCACCGGTACGTCGCCAGCGGGACGTTCGCCGAGAACATGACCGCCCTCGCCGCGTATCTGCGGGCGGACGCCGCCGAGTGACGCCGCTCGCGAGCTTCAGCGGGCCGTCGGGGCGAGTTGCACGAGCAACCGCTCCAGCACGGTGCGGTCCGGCAGCGCGGAGCCGCCGCGGAGGGCGCCGTCCGCCTCGAGCAGCAAGCCGCGGAACCGTTCCGCCCGCTTTCGGCCGAGTCGGCGCAGGTACTGCTCCGTCTCGCCCCGCTCCTTCGGAAACACGCCCGCCGTCGCCAGGGCTCGGGAGAGGTTGCCGTCGGCGGCGGAGAGGTCAACGGCGGTGGCGGTCTTCCGCAACACGAAGCTCATCCCGCCGAGGATCTTGAACGGGGCCTCCCCGGCGAGCAGCAGTTTGTCGAGTTCCGCCAGCGCCCCGCCGACGTTGCCGCGGCGGACTTCGGCCAGCATCTCGAAGGTGTTCTTCACGGAGCCGTCCATCACGAGCGTCGCGACGTCCTCCGCCGTCACCGCCTTCGGATCGCGGTCCGCGGCGAAGGCGCACAGCTTGCCGAGTTCCTGCTCCAACAGTCCCAGGTCCGTTCCGGCGAGCGTCACCATCAACTCGGCGGCGTCGCGGGCCAACGCGGTGCCGTACTCCGACTTCGCCACGCCGACGAGGTACGCCGCCGCCTTGGCTCCCTTCAGTTCGGTGCACTCCAGCGTGAGGCCGGACTTGGCGACGGCCTTCGCCAGCCGCGTCGTCTTCGGCCACTTGGAGACCTCCAGGATCAGCACGCTCCCGGCGGCCGGGGCCGCCACGTAACGCTCCAGCCCGGCCCGGTGGTCCGACACGAAGCGGTCCGCCGACGTCACCGTCACGATCCGGGCGGAGGCGAACATCGAGACGGTGCGCAGCTCGTCCAAGGCCGAGGCGAGATCGGCGGTCTCCCCGTCGAGCCGGGTCGGTTCGTCGTCGTCGCCCAGCACGGCGGCGGCGATGCGGTCGACGCACCGGCGGGCCAGCAGCCGTTGGTCCCCGTGCACCGCGACCACCGGCGGCACGTCGGCTGCGGCGAGGCCGGACTGCTTGAGGAACTCGGCGGCGTGCATGGCGGAGAGGAAGGCCGGCGGGGTGTCGTCGCCCGCAGTATCGGCGCTCCCGCGGGCTGTGCTATCCCCGTTCAATGCTCCGCTGCCCGACCGCCGCCGCGCCGATTTCTCGGGGAACGCACCTCGCCCGGTTGGCGTCCGGGTGGGCGGGCTGCGTCGGCTGTCCGCACGTCGGCGATCTCGAGGGGGCCTCCCCCGCATTGCGTCGCCGGCTGGAACGTCGCCCGGGGGGCGAACGCCCCGACCCGTTCGGCGGCGTGGCGGGGGCGGACTTCCTTCCGGAACACGCCGCAACCCTCGCCGCCCGCTTCGCCGCGACGCTGCCGCCGCGGGCGGCCGTCGTGCTGGGGCGGGACGAACGGGCGACGCACGCCCCGTTCCTGCCGGCCGTCGCCGCGGCCCTGCGGCAGGCAGGCTGCGACGTGCTGCACCTCGGGGAGGCGTTGGAGCCGGCAATGCGGTTCGCCGTGCGAAAGACCGGCGCCGCGGCCGGACTCTGGCTCGCCGCCCCGGACCGCCCGGCGGGTCACGCTGGGCTGATCCCCGTCGCCGCCGGAGGCCGGCCGCTGAGGGCCGACGAATCTGCGGCGCTGCTGAACGAGACCCCGCGGATCGAGCGGCGGTCCGGCGCCGAGCACCCCTGCGGAGCCGCGGCGGAACACGAGGCGTCCCTGTGGCCGGCGTTCCGCACGCTGTCCGCCCTGCGCATCACGCTGGCGAGCCCGTCGCGGGCCGTGCGAGCACGATTCGCACGCCTGTTCTCCGCCCTGCCGGACGATCTGCGGGCGGTCGATCTCCCGCCGAACGCCGACGCTGCCGCACTGCGGGAGACCATGCGGGAGTCCCGCGGAGACATTCGACTCACCGTGGACTCTTCGTCGGCCCGCTGTCGGACGTTCGCCCCGGACGGAGAGCCGGTTCCCTGGCAGGACACGGTCCGCACGCTCGCCGCGGACGCGGTGCGGCGGGCACCGAAAAAACCGAACGCTCCGACGGTCGCCGTCGCCGCGGAACTGGCGGACGAACTGCGGCTGAAGATCGCCGCCGCCGGCGGCCGGGTGCGGGAGGTGGAGGACGCGCCGGCGGCCCTGTGGACGGCGGTGGAGGAGGGCTGCGTCCTCGCCGCGGGCACGGCCGGCCGCGTAATTTTCGCCGCTCCGCACGGACCGGCGGCCGACGCGGCGCTCACCCTGGCCGCCCTGCTCCGGGCCGCGGCCTAGCGGCGAACGTTCGCTCAGCCGGCGGGAGCGAAGAAAAACCGCCCGGCACGCGGAGCGTGCCGGGCGGATGGCGGTTCTGACGGCGGGGGCCGCGACTATTCGTCGCCGTCCTCGTCCTCCGGCGTGTAGCCGTCGGCGTCGTCGTCGCTGACGGTGGCGCCGACGAGCTTGTCGTCGTCGCCGGAGGCGGGGTTCTCGTCCTGCTCGGTCGATTTCCCCTCGGCTCCCTTCTTCTTGGGCAGGTTCGGCTTGGCGACGGTCCGACCGGTGAAGTCGAGCCGCTTCTTCGCGTCCTTTTCGTCGGCGTCCTCGCCCTCGAGCGGGACGGCGTCCACGAGGATCGAGTTGTGCCCCTCGAAGGCGCCGCGGAGCAGTTCTTCGGACAGCGGGTCCTCGATGTACTGCTCCACGCTGCGACGCAGCGGGCGGGCGCCGTACTCGGTGTTGGAGCCCTTGTCGATCACGAACTCGCGGGCGGCGTCCGTCATCTCGAGGGCCAGACCGCGTTCGGCGAGGCGTTCGCGGACCTTGGACAGCTCGATATCGACGATCCGTTTCAGGTTCTCCCGGTTCAATTCGCGGAAGACGATCACATCGTCCAGACGACCGATGAACTCCGGCTTGAAGGCGGCTTCCACGTCGTGGAGCAGGCGTTCCTTCATCTTCTCGTAGGAGACGTCCTCGTCGCCCTGCTTGGAGAAGCCGAAGCCGGCCCCGCTGGCGATGCTCTTGGCGCCGACGTTCGTGGTCATGATGAGGACCACGTTCTTGAAGTCGATCTTGCGGCCGAAGCTGTCCGTGAGGTGCCCCTCCTCCATGATCTGAAGGAGCATATTGAACACGTCCGGGTGGGCCTTCTCGATCTCGTCCAGCAGCACGACGGCGTAGGGCCGGCGGCGGATCTTCTCCGTGAGCTGGCCGCCTTCCTCGTAGCCGACGTACCCCGGGGGGGCGCCGATCAGGCGGGAGACGTTGTGCTTCTCCATGTACTCGGACATGTCGATCTGGATCAGCGCGTCGTCCTCGCCGAAGAGGAACTCCGCCAGCGTCTTGGCCAGCAGCGTCTTGCCCACGCCGGTGGGGCCGGCGAACAGGAAGATGCCCGTGGGCCGCTTGGGGTCCTTCAGGCCGCTGCGGGAGCGCCGGATCGCCTTGGAGACCTGTTTGACGGCCTCCTTCTGGGAGACGACGGTCTCGTGCAGTTCGTCCTCCATGGCGAGCAGCCGGACGGCGTCCTCGCTGGAGAGGCGAGTCAGCGGGATGCCGGTCATCTTGGCGACGACCTCGGCGATCACGTCCTCGTCGACGGTGCCGTCCGTCTGCTGGGACTGCTCCTTCCACTCCTCGGTGGCGTTTTCCTTCTTCTGTTTGACCTGATCGGCCTGATCGCGGAGGGCGGCGGCCTTCTCGAAGTCCTGGTTGGCGACCGCCTCCTCCTTGGCGGCGTTGAGCCGCTCGATCTCGGCGTCCAGATCCTTCAGGTCCGGCGGGCGGACCATGGACTTCAGCCGGATGCGGGCGCCGGCCTCGTCGATCACGTCGATCGCCTTGTCCGGCAGGGCCCGCTCGGAGATGTAGCGGGTGCTGAACTCGACGGCGGCCTGCAGCGCGTCGTCGGTGATCTCGACCCGGTGGTGCTTCTCGTAGCGCTCGCGGAGCCCCTTGAGGATTTCGACGGCCTGCTCCGGGCTGGGCGGCTCGACGTTCACCTTCTGGAACCGGCGCTCCAGGGCGGAGTCCTTTTCGATGTACTTGCGGTACTCGTCCAGCGTCGTGGCGCCGATGCACTGGAGCTCGCCGCGGGACAGCGCCGGCTTGAGGACGTTGCTGGCGTCGATCGCTCCCTCGGCGCCGCCGGCGCCGACGAGCGTGTGCAACTCGTCGATGAACAGAATGATGTTCTTGGCCCGGCGGACCTCGTTCATCACGGCCTTGATCCGCTCCTCGAACTGGCCGCGGTACTTCGTGCCGGCGACCATCATGGCGAGGTCCAGCACGACGATCCGGCGCTCGCGGAGCAGGTCCGGCACGTTGCCGTCGACGACCATCTGGGCGAAGCCCTCGACGATGGCGGTCTTGCCGACGCCCGCCTCGCCCAGCAGGACGGGGTTGTTCTTCTGCCGACGGCAGAGGACCTGGGTGATGCGCTCGATCTCGTTGGCCCGGCCGATGACCGGGTCGAGCTTGCCGTTCTTGGCGAGTTCGGTGAGGTCGCGGCCGAAGCTGTCGAGGGCCGGGGTCTTGCTCTTGCCGCTCCGCTTGCCGCGCTCGCCCTTGGAGGAGGATCCGGAGCGCCCGCCGCGGCCGCCGGCCTCCTCGTCGTCCTCGCCCCCTTCCAAGCCGTGGCCGAGCAGGTTGAGGACCTCTTCGCGGACGTCCTCGAGCTTCAGGCCGAGGTTCATCAGCACCTGGGCGGCGACGCCCTCCTGCTCGCGGAGCAGGCCGAGGAGGAGGTGTTCGGTGCCGACGTAGTTGTGGTTGAGGTTGCGAGCCTCCTCCATCGCGTACTCGATCACCTTTTTCGCCCGCGGGGTCTGCGGGAGCTTGCCCATCGTGACCATGTCCGGGCCGGACTGGACGATCTTCTCCACCTCGAGGCGAATGCCGCGGAGGTCGACGTCGAGGTTCTTCAGGACGTTCGCGGCGACGCCGGAGCCCTCTTTGACGAGGCCGAGGAGGATGTGCTCGGTCCCGATGTACTCGTGGTTGAACCGCTGGGCCTCCTGGTTGGCCAGCTGCATGACCTTGCGGGCGCGGTCCGTGAAGCGTTCGTACATAGCGGGGACGGGGTGTTCTTCGTGTCGGTCGGTGCGATACGTCCGCCGCGGGGGCGGGAGCCGGCGCCCCGGGGCGGAGGAGCCGGGGGGAGCGAGCGGGCGGACCGCAGATTGTAGGCGACGCCCGCGAGGCGGACCGGAAGAAAGTCGACCGACGCTCGCGGAGGGGGGCGGGAGGGGACGGAGACTCTAGAATGCCCGGGCCGCCCTCACAACCGCCCCGACCGTCACCTCCCCGTTCCCGCGCCTCGCCAGACGCCTGCCGCATGCCCCCGGAGCCCCCCGCCCTTCGTCTGTTGGACGCCGCCGAGAATCGGGCTCGGGAGGGTCTGCGCGTGCTGGAGGATCACGCCCGCTTCGTGCTGGACGACGCCGGCCTGACGGGCGAACTGAAAGCGATCCGGCACGCCCTCGCCGCCGCCCTGCCGGCCGGCCGGGCGGCCCGCTGC
>NZ_JBINJD010000045.1:0-32793 GCF_043951915.1 Alienimonas sp. DA493
CGGGGCCTCGGCGTTACGCTGGGGGGCATGTGCGTCGCACTCCCCCTCGCCCTCCTGCTGTTCGCTGCCGAACCCGCGGAGACGGTCGTCTGGCAGACGGACGCGGGGCCGCAGTCGGTGACGGGGCGGGTGATCCTCGAAGGCGACGACGGCGGGGTCCTGTTGAAGGGCCGGGACGGGGCGCTGCACGCCGTCGCCGCGACCCGACTGACGAGCCGCACGCCCACCGGCGAACCCTTCGCCCCGCTGCCGGCGGACGAACTGGCGGCGACGCTCGCCGAGGAGCTGGGGGCGGGCGCCGCGACGCGGGTGACGCCGCACTTTGCGATCGCCTCGACGGCCTCGCCGGAGTTCACCGCGTGGGCCGGCGACCTGCTGGAAGCGGTGCACGCCGGGTTCGTCGCGGAGTTTCCCCCGGCGACGTTCCCCACGCCCGAGGGCGGCCCCGCCGGCCCGCTGCCGGTGTTGATCCTCCGCGACCGGGCGGCCTTCGAAGCCTTCGCCCAGCGTCCCGAGCAGGCGGCGCGAGGCGTGAACCCGGCTCTCTCACAGGGCTACTACGATCCGGTGAGCAACCGCATTGTCCTCTACGACTTCGCCGGTTCGCCGTCGCCGTTAGGCGGCGCGCGCGGGGGCGCCTCGGTCCGGGAGCGGGCCGCGAACCGGCAGGCGAACGTCGCCACCGTCGCCCACGAGGCGATCCATCAACTCGCCTACAACGCCGGCCTGCACACCCGGCTGGCCAGCAACCCGCTGTGGCTCACCGAGGGCCTGGCGATGCAGGGCGAGGCGACCGACCGCCGCACGCCGCTGGGTTGGCGGGGGTTCGACGGGGGAAAGAACGTGGTGCGGGCGAAGACGTTTCGGCAGTTCCTCGCCGCCCGCCGCCGGGACCGGGAGCTGCGGGACACGAACCCGCTGGGCAAACTGATCGCCGCGGACACGCTGTTCAGCGACCCGACCGTCGCCGAGGCCGCCTACGCCGTGAGCTGGGCGCTGGTGAACCACCTGCGGGAGGACCGGCCGGAGGCGTTCGCCGCCTACCTGACGGATCTCGCCGCCCTGCCCCCCCTGGTCCCGCAGTCGCCGGAGGACCGGCTGGCCCTGTTCCAGAAGCATTTCGGGCAGGACCTCGATGGCCTGTGGGACGCCGTGCAGACGGTGCGTTAGCCGCGACCGGAGGGAGCGTTCCGGGCCGCGGGGGAACGCTCCCTCCAGTCGCGGCTAATTCAGCAGGGGGAACGAGAGGCCGATGACGACCGCGGCGAGGACCCCGGCGAGGAACGCCCCGAGGAAGGCCGTCGCGGCGTCGCCCCAGCTGGCCCCGCGGGAGGTCCGCAGGCGGCGGGCGAGCATCGCCCCCAGCAGGCCGACCGGGAAGCCAACGCCGATCGCCAGCATCAGCAGGGCCGTGACGACCGCGGACGTGCCGCCCTCCGGCTCCAGGCCGTATTCCTCCCACCCGCCGTCGACCGCGGCCCAGATCAGCACGACAACGATCGGGGCAATCAGCCCCAGTGCCCCGCCGGCGAGCGCCCCGACCAGCCGCCGCCGCGGAGCCGCCCGCGACTTGCGGGCGAGGTGTTCGTTCCGACGCTGCTTGGGGGTGGCCATGCCGCCAAGGTAAACAGAGCCGCAGGCGAACGCATCAGTGCGGGCGGATGTCGACGGCCCCGGAATCAGTCGGCGCCGGAAAGGATCATCCAGGCGATCAGCGCGAACAGACCGAAGGCGACGACCATCGTCGCCACCCCGGCGAGGAACGCCCCGCCGAACTCGCAGGTCCACAGCGGCCAGGACTCTTCCCGCCGGTTCCGCTCCGCCAGCGCCCGCGCGGCCCCGAACCCGCCGACCGCGGAGCCGATCAGCGCGGCGAGGACGAACAGATCCGGCGGCGGAATAAGGCCCGACAGCGGCACTCCGTTCGCGATCGTCAGCACCGTGACGACCGCCATCAGCGGCGCCGTCAGGCCGCCGGCCCCGCCGAGCGTCGTCCACAGGCTCCACGTCCATCGCGGGGCGGACCGGTCGTCGTCGGCGGGGGGCGAAATGTCGGTCATTTCGGGGGCGTCAGGAGCCGGCGAGGACGAACAGCCCGAACAGCGTCAGCACGGCGAGGGCGCCGGCGAGGAAGGCGACGCCGAAGTCCGCCCAGACCCGGGCGGGTCCGCTGGTCGGGTAGACCGGCAGCCGGGGGGCGACCGAGACCGCCGTCACCGCTGCCGGCAGACCGAACAGGAACGCAACGCTCCCGCCGACGCACAGGCCGGTCAGCAGTTCGCCCAACCGTAGGTTCCGGTTCGATTCGGTCGCGACGACGACAAGAATCGCGGTGGCGACGGGGCTCACCGCCCCCAGCAGCCCGCCTGCGATCGCCGGCCAAGCGGGCAGGCGCCGGTCCAGCGGGCGGGACGACCGGACCGGGCCGAGGTCGCGGGGCGGGACGTCCGGCATGCGGAGATCGAGATTAAAACCAGATCGTCGTGCGGTCCCACAGATCGGCGGGCAACCGCTTCTGGACCGCCTTGCGGAAGGGGCGGTCGGAGGTGCGGGTGCTGGCGTGGACGAACAGGACCGCCTCGTTTTCGAAGCGGTCGGCGTGCTCCGCGACGTCGTCCAAGTGCATGTGGCCGAATTTGTGGATCTTCGCCCGGCGGTGGTCGGCCCGGAAGAAGGTCATCTCCGTGATCAGCAGTTTCGCCTTCAAGGCGTCGGCGCCGCCGTCGGTGTCGAACAGGCCGGCGGGGGAGGTGTCGCCGGTGTAGGCGACCAGCGGCTCGCGGACCTCGCCGCTCATCTCCGTGCCCTTCATCGCCTCGACGCGGATTTCGTCCTGCGTCAGGCCCTCGAACTCCGGCTTGAGCTTCCGCTTCTTGCCCCACAGCACGTAACCGAGGCTCGGCACGGTGTGGGTCGTGGGGAAGGTGGTGACGGACAGTTCGCGGCTGAGGTTCACCTCCTCGTCCGGCTCCAGGCCGATCAGGTCGACGGCCATGCGGCCGCGGTCGAGGCGCTGCCAGCTGCGCAACATGCGGTGCACGTCGTCGCGGATCGCCGCGGGCACGTACACGACGGGCGGCTCCATCTTCATCATCCGCCGCCGGGCCACGAACACCGGCAGCGCGGCGAGGTGGTCCAGGTGGCCGTGGGTGATGAACGCCGTGGGCGTGTTCTGGAAGTCCCACGGACTGCCGCCGAGATCAAACAGCAGTTTCTGTTCGACTAAGCGGACGTAGCTCTGCACCGCCCCGCGGCCGTACCCCTCCACGGGAAAGCCGGCCAGGGTGGCTTCGTGGACGGGCAGGTTCTCGATCGGCACAGGGACGAGGTCGGAAGTTGGAATTCAGAAGTCAGAAGTGACGCGTCGGGCGACGGCCGGGTTCACAGGATAGGCCGAACTTCTGACTTCATCCTTCCGACTTCAAACTTCCCGTCACACCGTCGTCAGCTTCCCGCCGGCCTTCACGCTTTTGGTTTCGGCGGCGACGACCTTCAGGGCGTCGCGGGCCAGGGCGCCGGAGAGGGTGCGGGGGGCCTTGTGCTCCTTCACGCCCTTCACGGCGGCCTGAAGCTCCGCGGCGAAGGGGCTGAACCACTCCTCGCCGCCCTTCAGGCTGGGCTCCCGCACCTGCCCGCCCTGCGAGACGACCGTCAACGGGCGGTCCTCGGCGAACTCCCCGCCCATGTTGGCGGCGGAGAAGAGGATGGTGGCCTTCTCGAAGTGGGCCTCGAAGCCGTGGCGGAAGTCGTGCCCCCTGGCGGCGATGCCGCCGGCGACGGAGCCGACCGGCGGGTTGCCGTTGGGGCCGCCGTCTTCCCAAACGTATTCGCTCTGCACGTGTTCAATCAGCCCCTCGCGGAGCAGGCCGCGGCTGAACACCTTTTTCGGCACGCCGCACAGCAGACTGATGAAGTGCGTGTCGTGGATGTGCAGGTCGGCGCCCCAGCCGCCCAGCGCCACGAAGTCGTCCTCGCCCTCCCGCCAGTTCGGCGGACAGATGACCCGGGCGAAGTGGGCCGCCCGCAGCTTGCCGTACTTCTTCTTCTCCGTGGCTTCGCAGAGGTAGCGGAACTCCGGGAAAAACGGCAGCACGTGGCCGACCATCAGCAGCACGCCGGCCTCCTCGCAGGCCTTGACCATCCGGTCGGCGGCGGCGAGGTCCGGGGCGATCGGCTTTTCGACGAACACGTGCTTGCCGGCCGCGGCGGCCTTCAGGGCGACCGACTCGTGCATCCCCGTGGGCAGGCAGATGTCGACCAGGTCGACGTTCGGGTCGGCGATCAGTTCGTCGATCGTCTCGTGGGCCGTGACCTTCGAGAGGTCCACCTTGCCGGCGGGCGGGCCGAAGTTGCCTTTCAGCCCGGTCCAGTCGCCGGCCCGCTTCTTGGGGTCGCGGCTGGCGATCGCGGTGATCTTCCCGCCGCGCAGCTTCGCGCTGGCCGTGAAGTGCGTGTACCCCATGAAACCCAGGCCGACGATGCCGATGCGGATCATAGGGGCTCCTGATGCGGAGGCGGGGTGCGGGGACGAGAACGAACCGAACGACCCGCAGCGTCCGCGGGACGGGCCGGGTTCGCAACTGCGGACGGCAGCGGCGTCCGGCGAAACGTTGCCGGGGGGCGGCGGAGCACGTAAACTCCGGACGCATCGGCACGGGCTTGCGTGTGGCGCGCCGGCGTCCCACGCAGCGACCCGCCGCACGGTGCCGAGGCGGTGCGACCCCGCCGTCACCGTGATCCCGGTGCGGCCTCCGACCCCGGTCGGCAAGGCGGTCGCCCGCGTCCGCGCACGGCGGCTCCCGCTCGGGAGCCTGGGGCGTGACGGGGCGGGAGTCGCGGGACAGCCCCGGATCTTCCCCGACCTGCGACCAGCGGCCCCGGCTCATGTTGAACCTGCTCGGCGACGGCTCCGCCCACGACTGCGACGGCTCCACCCGCCGCGACTTCCTCACCGTCGGCGCCCTCTCCGCCCTCGGCTTCAGTCTGGCCGACATGGCCGCCGCCAGCGAGGCCGGCGCCGTCAAAAAGGGCCACGAGGACAAGGCCTGCATCCTCATCTTCAACCTCGGGGCGCCCAGCGGGCAGGACTGCTTCGACCCCAAGCCGGACGCCCCCAAAGAGATCCGCGGGCCCTTCCAAGCCGTGCCCACGAAGGGCGACTTTCTGCTCTCGGAGATCCTGCCGGAGCACGCCAAGCTGGCGGACCGCTTCAGCATGGTGCGGAGCTGCTATCACACCGCCCCGGCCGTCCACGACACCGGCCTGCAAATGATGCAGACCGGCCGGCTGTTCACCGGCGGGGTGAACAGCCCCCACGCCGGCAGCGTGCTGAGCTACCTGCGAGGCCGCAAAACCGACCTGCCGGCCAGCGTGATCCTGCCGGAACGCATGGGGGCGGTCGGCGGGAACCTGCCCAACGGTCAGGACGCCGGCTTCCTCGGCCGCGGGCACGACCCGTTCATCCTCAACGCCGACCCGTCCCAGCCGGACTTCAAGGTCCCGGACCTGCTGCCGCCGAAGAGCCTCGGCGACGCCCGGCTGGAGCGGCGCCGCAAGCTGCGGAGCATCGTCGAGGGCCACGCCGCCGCCTTCGAGGCCAGCGACCAGGCCCGGCTGATGGACTCCAACTTCGAGAGCGCCTACCGCCTCATCACCAGCCCGCAGGCCCGCGGGGCGTTCGATCTGAACCAGGAGCCGGACTCCGTCCGCGACCGCTACGGCCGCAACCGGTTCGGCGCCAGCCTGCTGCTCGCCCGGCGGCTGATCGAGGCCGGGGTGCGGTTCGTCACCGTGAACACCTTCCTGACGGTGTTCAACGAGATCACCTGGGACATCCACGGCACGAATCCGTTCACCTCGATCGAGGGGATGCGGGACGTCGTCGCCCCGATGTACGACCAGGCGTACTCGGCGTTAATGACGGACCTGATCGACCGCGGGATGCTGGACGACACGCTGGTCTGCAATCTGGCGGAGTTCGGCCGCACGCCGCGGGTGAACCCCGCCGGCGGTCGCGATCACTGGCCGCAGTGCTGGACGATGTACTTCGCCGGCGGCGGCGTGCAGGGCGGCCGGGCCGTCGGCGCCAGCGACGAGATCGGCGCCTATCCCGCGGAGCGCCCCACCACCCCGGCGGACATTGTGGGCACGATCTTCCACAGCCTCGGGCTGGACCTCGAACAGCACCTGCCCGGCCCCGCCGGCCGGCCGTTCCCGCTGGTCGATTTCGGCACCAAGCCGCTCTACGAGCTGTTCGCGTAAGCGAACGCATTGACGCACGGCCGGAGCTTGCGCTCCGGGCTCACGACATCTCCCCGCCCGCCCCGCCGTATGACGCCCCTGCTGCTCGCCGCCGCCCTGCTCGCCGCGCCCGCGGAGGCCAATGAGAACCCGGGCGCCGGCCTCGCCGCGCTGCCGGCGACGGTCTCCCTGACCGGCCCGGCGGACTTCCAAACGCTGCTCGTGCAGACCCGGCAGGCCGACGGCACGCTCGGGGCGGCGGCGGAGGGGGCCGTGTGGTCCAGCTCGGACGACGCCGTGGCGACGGTGCAGGACGGGCGGGCGGTGCCTGTCGGCAACGGTACGGCGACGCTCACGGCGACCGTCGGGGAACGCACCGCCGCAGTCGAGGTGACCGTGACGGAGTTCGACCAACCGCACGCCTGGAGCTTCCGCAACCACGTCCAAAGCGTGCTGACGAAGCGCGGCTGCAACATGGGCGCCTGCCACGGGGCGGCGGCGGGCAAGGGCGGGTTCCTGCTGAGTTTGCGGGGCTACGACCCGGAGACGGACTTCTTCGCGATCACCCGCGGCGCCCGCGGCCGGCGGATCGTGCCCAGCGACCCGGCCCGCTCCCTGCTGCTCACCAAGCCGACCGCCGCTGTGCCGCACAAGGGCGGCCTGCGGTTCGAGGAGGGCAGCGACGACTACGAAGTGCTGAGCGAGTGGATCGCCGCCGGCACCCCGGCCCCCTCTCCGCATGACGCCCGGCTGGAGCGGCTGGAACTCCTGCCGGAGCGCGTGGAACTGGGCGTCGGCGACGAACAGCCGCTCGTCGTGGTCGCCCACTTCACCGACGGCCGCACCGAGGACGTCACCCGCTGGGCGAAGTTCTCCGCCGCCGACGCGACCGTCGCCACGGTCTCCGAGGACGGGCTCGTCAGCGTCGTCGGCCCCGGCGAGGGGCCGATCGTGGCGTGGTATCTGGCCCGCAACGTCGTCAGCACCGCGGTCGTCCCCCGGGCCGAGTCGCCGGCCGAGGCGGTCTATGCCGAGGCTCCCAAGGCGAACCTCATCGACGAGTTCGTCCTGGAGAAGCTGAACGCCCTCAACCTGCCGCCCTCCCCCCGCTGCGACGACGCGACCTTCCTGCGGCGGGCCAGCCTGGACGTCGCCGGCCGGCTGCCCACGCCGGAGGAGGTGCGGGCCTTCCTCGCCGACGACGCCCCGGACAAACGGGAGCGGCTGATCGACGAACTGCTCGCCTCGCCGGGGTACGTCGATTACTGGACGCACAAGTGGAGCGACCTGCTGCTCGTCAGCGGAGACCGCCTGCGGCCCAAGGCGGTGGACAGCTTCTACGGCTGGATCCGCGACCGGGTCGAGGAGAACGCCGGCTGGGACGAGTTCGCCCGCGGGATCGTCACGGCGAAGGGCAGCACCTTCGATAACGGGGCCGCCAACTTCTTCGCCCTGCATCAGGACCCGGAGATCATGGCGGAGACCACCTCCGCGGCGTTCCTCGGCATGTCGATCGCCTGCGCCAAGTGCCACGACCACCCGCTGGAGAAGTGGACCAACGACCAATACTACGCCTTCGCCAACCTGTTCGGCCGGGTGCGGGGCAAGGGCTGGGGCGGCGATTTCCGCAACGGGGACGGGAACCGCACGATCTTCGTCGCCGACGAGGGCGATCTGATCCAGCCCCGCACCGGCGAGCCGCAGCCGCCGGCGCCCCTCGACGGCGAACCCCTCCCGCCGGACTACCAGGGCGACCGCCGCGAGGCCCTCGCCGACTGGCTCGTCGACCCGGCGAACCCGTACTTCAGCCGGGCGATTGTCAACCGGGTCTGGGAGAACTACATGGGCGTGGGCCTGGTCGACGCCGTGGACGACCTGCGGCTGACCAACCCGCCCAGCAACCCGGCCCTGATGGACGCGCTGGCGGAGTACCTCGTGGCGAACGACTACGACCTCAAACGCCTGATGCGGCTGATCCTCACCAGCGAGGCCTACCAGCGCAGCAGCGTGCCGGAGCCGGGGGCGGAGAGCGACGTCCGCTACTACTCCCACTTCCTCCCCCGCCGGTTGCAGGCCGAGCTGTTGCTGGACGCCTTCAGCGCCGCGACCGACGTGCCCACGCAGTTCAAGGACCGGCCGGAGGGAACGAAGGCGATCCAGCTGAAGGACAGCGCGGTCGACAGCTACTTCCTCGACACCTTCGGCCGGGCCGAGCGCCTGCAGACGTGCAGCTGCGAGCGGACGGAGATGCCCTCGATGAAGCAGGTTCTGCACGTGATGAACGGCGGCACCTTGAACGAAAAGCTCGCCGCCGCCGACGGCCGCATCGCCGCCGGGCTGGCCGCCGGCAAGAGCGACGCGGCACTGATCGAGGAGGCCTACCTCGCCTCCGTGAACCGGCTCCCGACCGATCAGGAGGTCGCCGCCGTCCTTGAAGTGCTGGAGGCCGCCGAGGGGGACGCGAAGCGGCTCGCCCTCGAAGACCTGTACTGGGGGCTGCTCAGCAGTCGCGAATTCTTGTTTCAGCACTGAATTGCGGCGCGTCCGCCCGTTTTCCTCGCCGTCCTTCCGCCGCCATGTCCGCCGTTCGTCTCGCCGCCGTCGCCCTGCTGGTTCTCGCCCCGGCCGCGTTCGCTGCGGAGGGGGAGACGAACGGGCCGGACTACGACCGGGAGATCCGGCCGATGCTGACGAAGTACTGCGCGGGCTGTCACAACGCCGGGGAGCGTTCCGGCGAGTTCGCCGTGCACGACCACGCGGCGCTGATGAAGGGCGGGTACGAGGGCGCCGTGATCGCGCCCGGCGACGCCGCGGGCAGCCGGTTGTTCGGGTTGCTGGACGGTTCGAAGGGCGGCTTGATGCCGCCCGAGGACGAACCGCGGCCGACGGCGGAGGAGGTCGCCCTGCTGCGGGCCTGGGTCGACGCCGGCGCCGCCGGGGGCAGCGACCGGCCGACGCTCATCGTGCCGGAGGTGACGGTCACTGCGGCGACGGTCCGCGAGCCAGTGCACGCCCTCGCCGTCGGCCCGGACGGCGAGACGCTCGCCGTGGGCCGCTACGGCCGGGTCGAACTGCGGGACGCCGCCGCGGAAACGGTCGTCCGCACGCTGAGCGGCGTGCCGGGGCACGTGCACGCGCTGCATTGGCTGGACGACGAGAAGATCCTCGCCGCGGCCGGGGAGCCGGGGCTGGGCGGGGCGGTGGTCGTCTGGGACACCAACGAATACGCCGGGAGCGGCGACGAACCGGCCTACGTGCTGCGGGGCCACGCCGACGCGATCCTCGCCGCGGCTCTCTCCCCGGATCGCAGCTCCCCGGACGACCGCACGCTCGCCACCGGCGGGTACGACAAGGTCGTACGGTTGTGGGACCCGGCGACGGGCCTGGAAAAGGCCGTACTGGCCGGACACAACGGCCCGGTCTTCGGCGTCGCCTTCCACCCGACGCTGCCGTTGCTCGCCACCGCCTCGGACGACCGCACCGTCAAACTGTGGGACGCAAACAGCGGCGAGTTGAAGGATACCCTGACCGAGCCCGCCGAGGCGCAGCTGTGCGTCGCCTTCACGCCGGACGGCACGCACCTGCTCGCCGCCGGCGCCGACCGCACGCTGCGGGCCTGGGAGCTGACCGGCGCGGGCCGGCAGGGCACGACCAAGGTGCGGCTGAGCCAGTTCGTGCACCGCGGGCCGGTGCTCTCGCTGAGCTTCGCCCCGACCGGCCAACTGGTGACCGCGGCGGAGGACGCGACCGTCAAACTCTGGGACCGCCCGGCGGACATGAAGGAGGGCTTCACGCAGGTCGGCCCGGCGATCGACCTGCCGGACTGGCCCTCGGCGGTGGCAATTCGCGGCGAGACGACCGACGGGGCCGCGGTGCGGGCGCTTGTCGGACTGCTGGACGGGAGCGTGGAGCGCGTTTCGTTTGAGCAGAGCGCACCCGGGGGCGCGCCGCCTATCGGCGACGGCGAACCGGGGGGGGCGGGGGCGCCGGTCGTCGCCGCGGAGGAGGCTCCCGGCCGGGAGGCGGAGCCGAACGATCTGCCCGAGCAGGCGACGCCGTTGGTTCCCTCGTCGGTCTTCGGGGTGATCGGGGAGCCGGGCGATGCGGACCTGTACCGCTTCGCCGCGGCCCCGGGGGAGGAGTGGATGCTGGAGTGCGTCGCCCAGGCCGAGGGCGGCAAGCCGGGCTCCGCCCCGACCGATCCGCTGCTGGAGATCCTCCGCCCGGACGGCGAGCCGGTGATGCAAGTCCAGCTTCAGGCGACCCGGGCCAGCGTGATCAACTTTCGTCCGATCGATTCGTACAGCTCCAACGACACGCGGCTGGATTTCTGGGAGGAGATGGAACTGAACGAGTACCTCTACATGAACGGCGAGGTCGTCCGGTTGCACCGGATGCCGCGGGGGCCGGACAACGGCTTTGGTTTCTACGAACGGCCGGCGAGCGGTCACCGCATCAACTACTTCGGCACCAGCGCCACGGCCCACGCACTGTTCGAACCGGTCTACACCGTCGCCCCGCACGCCCCGGACGCGGTCCTGCCGGACAACGGCCTACCGGTGTTCGCGGTCCCTTACGTGAACGACGACGACCCGGAACGCGAACTCGGCTCCGCGGCCCGTATTCACTTCGTCGCCCCATCGGCAGGATCTTCGCAGTTCTCCGAGAGTGGCGAGTACCTCGTGCGGGTCCGCGACGTCCGCGGCGAGGGCGGTTCGAACTACGGCTACAAGCTCACACTGCGGGAAGCGAAGCCGGGGTTCACCGCCTCGATCCATCCCCCCGCCGACAAGGGGCTGACTGTCGCGGCCGGCAGCGGGACGAGGGTGGAGGTCCGGCTGGACCGCCACGACGGCTGGGACGGCCCGGTGATGGTGGCGATCGACCACCTGCCGGACGGGTTCTCGACGGGCGGGCCGGTGGAGATCCAGGCCGGTCAATTCGAAGCCGCCGGCGTGCTGCGGGTCGCCGCGGATGCGGAGACGCCGACCGAGGCGCAGTGGCAAGCCGTCACCGTCAATGCGATCGGCGCCGTGAACGGAGAGGAGCGGACGCAGGCGCTGGGGAACCTCGGCCCGCTGACGGTCGGCCCGGCGCCGAAGTTCACGGTGCGGTTGGAGCCGGATTCCGGGTCGCGCCTCGACGCCGCCGGCAACCTCGTGCTCCGCCCCGGCGAGACGATCACCGCCCGACTGGTGATGGATCGCCATCCTGCCGCGTCCTCTGAGGGGGAGGGCGACGCGAAGCCGTTCGGGGGCGAGCAGAAGTTCGAGCTGTTCGGCCTGGCCCACGGCGTGATTGTGGACAACATCGGCCTGTCGGGGGTGCTGATCCGGAAGGGGGAGACGGAGCGGCAGATTTTCCTCACCGCCGCCGACTGGGTCCCGCCGAGCGTGCGACCGGCGTTCGCCCGCAGCACGGGCGAGGGGGGGCAGTGCAGCAACGTGGTGCGGGTGCGAGTCGCCGAACCCGGAGAAGCGGTCGCGAAGATCGAGTGAACCCCCCGCCCGGGCGAGCGCTGGATTGGCCGCGTCCCCGCCCAACGGTACCGTCCGCGGCCGCGTAGCAGCGTCGACTCCCGCTCCCGCCCGTCCGTTCCCACCGGTCCGCCGCCCGTGTTTTCAGCGTTCGCCCCCGGTTCCCGGTTCCTCGGATCGCAGTGGCTCGGCGACGCCCTGCCGGTCCTCGCCCAAGCCGGAGCCGACGCGTCCGACTGGGGCGTGGGGGGGAACTCCGCGAAGGGGTGGTGGCTGGTGGCCGGGGTGGTCGCGGCGATCGCGGTGGGCGGGTACGTGTTCCGCCGCACGACCCGGGCCGGGGTGCTGGCCGCGGCGACGGCCAAGGAGGCGGTCCGTCAGCCGGTGTTCCTGCTCAGCGCCGCGTTGGCCGTGGCCCTGCTGGTGGTCAACACGTTCCTGCCGTTCTTCAGCCTCGGCGAGGACGTCAAGATGCTGAAGGACACCGGTTTGGCCACGATGCTGATCGTCGGCCTGCTGGTGGCCGTCTGGACCGCGAGCACCACGATCCACGACGAGATCGAGGGCCGCACCGCGATGACGCTGCTCTCCAAGCCGATCAACCGCCGGCAGTTCGTGCTCGGCAAGTACCTCGGCATCCTGCAGGCGGTCGGCCTGCTGACGATCGTCGTGGGGGCGATCTTCCTCGGGCTGGTCTACTACAAGGTGATCTACGACTCGCGGGAGAGTCAGGAGAAGCTGGATTACACCGAGTGGGTCCAGCCGGAGCAGATCGGCCTCGACTGGGTTCCCGGGCTGTCCGGCAAGGAGCTGCGGGTGCCGAACCGGCAGGCGGTGCTCTCCACCTTCGAGGTCGTCCCGGCGCTGATGCTGGTCTTCCTGGAAATCTCCGTCCTGACGGCGATCAGCGTGGCGATCAGTTGCCGGTTGCCGATGGTCGTGAACCTCAGCGTCTGTTTTACCGTGTTTATCATCGGCCACCTGACCGGGGTGCTAGTGCTTTGGCAGGGGGACGGCGGGACTCTGGTGGAGGGCGTGCGGTTCATCGCCGGCCTGATCGCCACCGTGCTGCCCGCCCTGCCGGCCTACAGCAGCGAGGCCGCGATCGCCCGGGAGGCGCTGGTCCCGCCGGAGTACCTCGGTTGGGCGGCCCTCTACACCGTGTGCTACAGCGCCGCGGCGATCCTCGTGGCCTTCCTGCTGTTCGAAGACCGCGACCTCGCCTGATCCGGCGCTCCGCCGAGCGGCGTGAGCCCGGAGCGCAAGCTCCGGCGGTGCGTCCGTCGCCGCTCTCGCTCTGATCGGCGAGGAACGGCCGTCGGCGCAGCCTCCGTGCAGAACGCCTCACGGCCGGAGCTTGCGCTCCGGGCTCACCGGGGTTGAGGCGGTTCCATGAGACCCCCGGGGCGCCCCTGGGGCGGACGGCGAACGCTTGCGGTTCTGAGGGTTGTGTCGTCGCGGGGACCGACCGAAACGGTCGCCGCGGCGGCGGACTGCCGATTCGGCCGCGTGTGCGGTTAGGATGGTGCGTCCGTCACGTCCGGGTTCCGCTCACCGTCCTCGCCGCCAGGGAGCCGATCGTCGTGCCCGCCCACGCCTCCCTCCGCCGCGCCTTCCCCCGCCGCGAGTACTTCCGCGGCCGTTCGCTCGGCAGCGCGGCGTGGGCGTTCGTCGCCACGCTGCTGCTGGTTGGGGTGCTGCTGGCCCTGTATCTGGTGGCGGACCTGCTGATCTCCCGCGGGCTGGTCTACGCCGCGGGGGACGATCTGGCGGAACTGCTCGTCCTCACCGGCGAGGCGGATCCGCTCCCCGAGGACGTCAACGGGGACGCCGACGCAGTCGCGGACGGGGCGGCGCCGGAGGGCTACCGCATGTCGCAGGGCGACCGTGGCATCGCCCACGCCGTTTGGATGAACCGGGACGGCGTACTCGGGCCGCTGCTGGCGGCGCTGTACCGCGGCGTGCCGGCGCTGCGATCGAACCTCTCCGCCCTGGCGACGCTGATCGGCGTCGCGGTCGTGCTCGGGTTGCTGCGGAGCCTCTGCCTCTCCCGGGCCCGACTGGCCGCCGCCCGGGCGGCCGGCGCCGCGGTCACCCGGCTGCGGCGGGCGTTGCACCGGCAGGCGTTGCGGTTGGGCCCCAGCGACCTGACCGACGAGGGGGCGAAGGAGGTGCTCGGCCTGTTCACCGAGGACGGCGAGACGCTCCGCCAAGGCCTGCAGGACGGCGTGCAGCGGATGGGCCGCTACCCGATCAAAATCGCCGTCCTCACGCTGTTCGCCCTGTTGGTCAGCCCGCTGACCACCCTGCAGATCGCCCTGCCCCTGCTGGCCTGCTGGTGGCTGCTCCGCCGGCAGGCGGTCGGGGTGAAGGCCGCCCGGCTGGTCGCCGGGCACCGCAGCGACCGGGCGCTGCGGCTGCTCGCCGAGGGGCTCACCAAAGCCCGCGTCGTCCGCGGCTACGGGATGGAGGAGTTCGAAAGCGACCGCTTCAACACGCACCTCGGCCGGTATCAGTCTGACCTCGCCGCGGCGAACCGTAAGGCCCGGCTCTCCCGCGGTCTGGCCCGGGCGGCGCTGGTGATCGCCGGCGCCGTGGTGCTGGCGATCCTGGGCACGAAGGTGCTGAACACCGACGGGGCCTTCACCCCGGCCCACGCCCTGCTGCTGATGGGCATCGCCGTCTGCCTGCTGCGACCGCTCAACGAACTGGCCGACCTGCACCGCGACCGCCACGCCGCCGCCGTCGCCGCGGACCGCATCTACCGCTACCTCAACCGCGTGCCGGAGGTCGGGCAAGCGGTGGGGGCGAAGTTCCTGCAACCGCTCTCCCGGACGTTGGAGTTCGAGGACGTTCACTACACCGACCCCCGCGGTCGCAAGCTGCTGGACGGAATCAGCGCCGCGATCCCGGCGGGTTCCGTCACCGCGATCGCCGCCCCGGACACGCTGGAGGCCAAGGCCCTCGTCAGCCTGCCGCCCCGGTTCCTCGAACCGCAGCGGGGCCGGGTGAAGTACGACGGCGAGGACATCGCCTGGGTCACCCTCGAAAGCCTGCGGGCCGAGACGGTCTACGTCGGCGGGGGCGACCCCTGCTTCACCGGCACCGTGCGGGAGAACCTGACCGGCGGCGACCCGGAGGTGCCGCTGTCCAAAGTGATCGACGCCGCCAAGACGGCCCACGTGCACAACTTCGTCCAACGCTTCCCGCAGGGCTACGAAACCGTCCTCGGGGAGTTCGGGGAGACTTTGACTCCCGGACAACTCTTTCGGCTGGGCTTGGCTCGGGCGGTGCTCCGCGACCCGGCGGTGCTGATCGTGGAGGAGCCGACCGAGGGGCTGGACGAGGACAGTAAGGTTCAGCTGGACGACACCTTCGCCCGGGTCTTCCCCGGCCGCACGGTGCTGTTGCTCCCCGGCCGGATGACGACCCTCCGCCGGGCCGACCGGGTGATCCTGCTGCACCGCGGCCGGGTCGAGGCGATCGGCCCGCGGGAGGAACTCGTCCAGAAGGTCCCGCTGTACCGGCACTGGGAGTACGTGCGGTTCAACCACTTCCGGCACGAGACCGCCCCGCAGCCGGCCGGCCCGCAGAACGGCGCCGGCCGCCCCTCCGCCGGGCCGGCGACGCTCGCCGGGACCTCGGCGTGAGCGAACTCGCGGCGAAGGAGCCGGCTCCGCGCGACCCGTACCCCCCGCTGCTGACCCGGGCGGCCCGCTACGCCGCCCTCGCCCACGCCGGACAGACGCGGAAGGACTCCGCCGAGCCGTACGTCACCCACCCGCTGGCGGTGATGACGCTGCTCTGCCGGGCCGGCTGGGGCGACGACGAGGAGCTGCTCGCCGCCGCCGCCCTCCACGACGTGCTGGAGGACACCGAGGTCACGCCGGAGGAACTGGCGGAGACCTTCCCCCCGCGGGTGTGCGGTCTGGTGCGGGCTCTCTCGGAACGGAAGCGGGACGAGCGGGGCGAGAAACTCCCGTGGGAGTTCCGCAAGGCGGAGCACCGCGCCCGCCTCGCCGTCGCCGAGGAGGCCGCCCGGGCGCTGGCCCTCGCCGACAAACTGCACAACCTCCGCTGCCTGGAGGAGGACGTGACGCCCGACCGGGTGGACCCTTGGGCTCGCTTCAACGCCCCGCGGCAGCGGTGGATCGAGGTGACCCGCGAGACGATCGCGGCGTTACGATGCGGTCGCACCACAGAACTGGCGGACGCATGTCAGGCGGCGCTCACTCGACTGACGGAGACGACGTCGGCCCGCCCGACCTGAGGATCGACCCGCCGTTGCCGCCCTCGCGGACGACGTTCGGGCAGTGGTTGCGGGCGGCGTTGCTGGGCTGGGCGTGCGGCGTGGGTCTGATCACGCTCAGCAGCACGTACTTCATCGCCTATCCGCTCAAACCCGCGGACGCGTATCAGTGGACGAATCCCTGGACGGACGTGCCGTCGATTGTGGCGGCGTACCTCGGCGCCGGAATGTACGCGCTGTTCTTCTTCTCTCCGTTCGCACTGGCGTTCAGCGGCGTCGTCACCACGCTGCTGTTCTGGACCGGGTGGCCGGCGACGTGGGTCGGCTGGTGGGCGGCATGCCTGTTTCCGGTCCTCTGCATCGCCCTGTTGCCCAGCGTGCAATGAGCGAAAGCGGCGTCGCCGGGGCCTGCGGGAACGCCCCCGAAGGCGGGCGCAAGGGGGGATCGAAAAAGTTCCGTGCCAATCGCCCCCAAGTTCGTTGACGGCCCGGAGCGTCCCTCTTACTCTGCCCGACCGCCCGCGGGACGCCCCTTTCGAGGAGCAGCCCGTGTGCCGCGGCTTCACTTGAAACCACTCGGCAACAGCTTGAGACGGAATGGCCGGGACAGGTCAGGAACGCATTCGGATTCGGATGGAGGCTTACGAGCACTCCACGTTGGACGCTAGTGCGTCCGACATCGTCGATACGGCGAAACGAACCGGGGCCCGCGTTCACGGACCGATCCCGCTGCCCACCCGGATTGAGCGGTACACGGTCCTTCGCGGGCCCCACGTGGACAAGAAGAGTCGCGAACAGTTCGAGATTCGCACTCACAAACGCCTGATCGACATTCTCCAGCCGACCGGCAAGACGATCGACGCTTTGAACAAGCTGTCGCTCCCCGCCGGCGTGGACATCAAGATTAAGGCCAGCGTCGGGGGCTGACGGCCGAAGTTCCGGTCGCGGCTTTCTGCTCACTGTTCGACCCGTCGCTCGCGTTCGTTCGCCGGCGCTTTGGGGGTGTGTTCCCGTTCGCGGGGGCGTTCTCTCCACCAGACAATCCCGCCCGTCCCGCGGTTCGCGCCCCGGGCTCCGGTCTTCCTCCTCGCTTCCTTCACGCCCGCCTCCTCGCCATGCCCGTCGGACTGCTCGGCCGTAAGATCGGCATGACGCAGGTGTTTGAGGAAGACGGCTCCCGCATTGCGGTGACCGTCGTCGAAGCCGGTCCCTGCGTCGTCACGCAGGTCAAGACTGTGGAGACCGACGGCTACGACGCCGTGCAGGTCGGCTTCCTCGACAAGGATCGCCGCAAGGCGAGCCGGGCCGAGCGGGGTCACGTCGCGGATCTGGGCGGCAAAAAGCAGGAAGCCCGCAAGCAGGCCGGCGTCGAGCCGGCCCCCCGGGCCAACTGCGAGCCCAAGCAGTACTACCGCGAGTTCCGCACTGACGGCGAAGATCACGGTCTCTCCGTCGGTGACGAGCTGACGGTCGAGCGTCTCGCCGAGCTGAAGCGGGTCGACGTGGTCGGCACCAGCAAGGGTCGCGGCACCGCGGGCGTTATGAAGCGTCACAACTTCAGCGGCCAGCGGGCCAGCCACGGCGTCAAGCGGGTGCACCGGCATGGCGGCTCCATCGGCCAGAGCGCCGATCCGGCCCGCGTGCTGAAGGGCACCAAGATGCCCGGCCGTTACGGCAACGATCGCGTCACCGTGCGGTATCTCGAAATCGTGCGGGTCGATGCGGACAACAACTCCGTGCTGCTGAAGGGCGCCGTTCCCGGCCCCAACGGCGGGCTCGTCGAACTGAAGCACACCACCAAGAACCGCCTCAAGAAGCAGGCCTGACCGCGTCCGCGGTTGTCCTGAGTCTTTCGGTTCGCCCTCACACCTTTTTCTTCCCCGGTCCCTCCCCACCCCCCCCCCCCAGCGACACATGGCGGCGATCAGCGTCCCCGTGCTCGGCCGTGACGGCGGCGAGACCGGCACCTACGACTTCGACGGCGACGAGCTGGCCTCGACGATCTCGAAGCAGCTCCTTCACGACGCCGTCGTGATGTACGAGCGCAACAAGCGGCAGGGCACGGTTGCAACCCGGTCCCGCGGCATGGTCGCCGGCTCCACCAAGAAGATGTACCGCCAGAAGGGCACCGGCCGCGCCCGGATGGGCGCCAAGCGGACCCCGATCCGTCGGGGCGGCGGCGTCACCTTCGCCCTCAAGCCGCGGGACTGGTACACCCGGATGCCCCGCAAGGCGATTCGTCTCGCCACGCGGATGTCGATCCTCTCGAAGTTCCAGGACGGCCAGGCCGTCGTGCTGGAGGACTTCGATCTCGACAAGCCTCGCACCAAGCTGGCTGCCGAGCGGCTGAAGACTCTTGGCCAGTACGAGGTTCCGGCCCTGCTGGCGATCGACGGCCACGATCCGGACACCTGGCGGGCCTGTCGGAACCTGGAGAACCTCTGGGTGCGGCCGGTGGGCGACCTGAACGCCTACGACGTGCTGCACCAGCGCCAGTTCCTCATCACGGTCGCCGCGCTGGACGCGCTGCTCGGCCGCGCCGATCAGCGTCTCGCCGCCTGACCCCTCCCGCACCGCCCCCACACCGACCGCCGGAGGACCGAACCATGGGCCGCCCCGTCCCCCCCAAACCGGAACAGTTCGCGGAAGATCGCACGATCGACCTCGACCCCTACAGCGTCATCCTGCGTCCGCTGGTGACGGAAAAAGGGACCCACCTGTCCGAGCGCCACAACGCGTACACCTTCGAGGTGCACCCGCAGGCGAACAAGTACGACATCAAGAACGCCGTCCAGACGATCTGGAACGTCCGCGTCGACAAGGTCCGCACGCAGAACCGGGCCGGCAAGACCCGTCGGACGCGTTCCGGCCTCGGCCGGACCCGGTCCTGGAAGAAGGCCGTCGTGAAGCTGCACGCCGAAGACCAGATCTCGTTCTTCTGAGCCGCACCGGCGTCCGTTCGTCCCCTTTTACTTCGCACTTTCCACCTCCCCCGCTCTCATGGGCATCCGCAACTACAAGCCGACCAGTCCGGGACGCCGCGACGCGTCGGTCGCGGACTTCGTGGAGATCACGGACCGGAAGAAGAAGCCGGAGAAGTCCCTGCTGGTCCGGATCACCCGCAAGGGCGGTCGGAACAACCAGGGCGTGATCACCGCCCGCCACCGCGGCGGCGGCGCGCGGAAGATGTATCGCCTGATCGACTTCCGGCGTGAGAAGGACAACGTCGCGGCGGAAGTCGTCGCGATCGAATACGATCCTAACCGGTCCTGCCGGATCGCGCTTGTGAAGTACGAGGACGGCGAGAAGCGGTACATCCTGGCCCCCGCCGGCTTGGAAGCCGGCATGACGGTGATGAGTGCCGAGTCCGGCCTCGACCCCGACGTCGGCAACTGCATGCCGCTGTCGGCGATCCCGCTGGGCACCACGATTCACAATATCGAGATGCGGCCCGGCCGCGGCGGGCAGATCTGCCGTGCCGCCGGCACCGAGGCCGTGCTCAACGCTCGGGAGTCCACCTGGGCCCAGATTACCCTGCCCTCCGGTGAGGTCCGCCGCGTCCCCGCGGCCTGTCGGGCCACGATCGGCGCCGTCGGCTTCAGCGAGCACAGCGCCATCAGCCTCGGCAAGGCCGGGCGGAAGCGGCACATGGGCTGGCGTCCGAAGGTTCGCGGCACCGCCATGAACCCGGTCGCCCACCCGATGGGCGGCGGCGAAGGCCGCAACGCCGGCGGTCGTCACCCCTGCTCGCCGACCGGCGTGCTGGCCAAGGGCGGCAACACCCGCAAGCGCCGCAAGAACAGCTCGAAGTCGATCGTCCGGCGTCGGAAGTCCCGTCGCTACGGCACCCAGAAAATCTGACGCGGCCGGCTTCGGCCGCCCGCCCCACCCGCACACCGTTTCCTCCTCCCTCACCTCCCGATGGGTCGCAGCACCAAAAAAGGGCCGTTCGTCGACGCTTCGCTCCTGAAGAAGGTGGAGAAGCAGGACGCCGACGGCACGAAGATCCCGATCAAGACCTGGGCCCGCTCCAGCACCGTGATCCCGGACTTCGTGGGCCACACCTTCCAGGTGCACGACGGCCGCAAACACATCGACGTGTACGTCACCGAGGAGATGGTCGGGCACAAGCTCGGCGAGTTCGCCCTCACCCGGACGTTCCGCGGTCACGGGGCCAAGGGCAAACGCTAGACCCCGCCGCCCGCCGCCTCCCCGCTTCACTTCTCACCGCTCTCCTCCCGTGTCACACGTCCGCGCCGTCCACAAGTTCGCCCGCATCTCGGCGACGAAGGTGCGTCCGTTCGCGGACCTGATCCGCGGCAAAACCGCCGGTCAGGCCGAGCAGGAACTCAAATACATTCATAACCGCGGCGCCCGCCTGTTGGAGAAGGTGCTGAAAAGCGCCGTCGCCAACGCGGAGGACAAAGGCGCCCGCAACCCGGAGGGGCTGATCGTCGCGGAAGCCCGCGTCGACGGCGGTCCGATGATCAAGCGGAGCCAGGCCCGCGCCCGCGGCATGTCCTACATGATCCGCCGCCGCACGGCCCACATCCACGTGGCCGTCGACGCCCCGGAAGTCTCCTAGTCCCGCCCCTCGCCCGAACACCCGCGTTATCAAACGCTAGAACAGGACCGCAGCGATGGGACAGAAGACTCGCCCCACCGGCTTCCGCATCGGCATCACCGAGCCGCACCGCTCGAAGTGGTACGCCAACAAGAAGAACTTCGGCGATCTGCTGGTCGAAGACCACAAGATTCGCTCGTTCATCAAGAGCAAGAACAACAACGCGGCGATCGCCCGCGTCGACATTGAACGGACGCGCGACAGCGTGGTCGTCCACCTGCACAGCGCCAAGCCCGGCGTCCTGATCGGCTCCAAAGGCCAGAACGTGGACCGGGTCAAGGCGGAGCTGGAGGACCTGACCGGTCGTCGCATGGACGTCAAGATCGTGGAACTCTCCAACCCGAACCGCAACGCGGTGCTGGTGGCGGAGGACCTGGCCGGTCAGCTCGAACGTCGCGGCAGTTTCCGCCGGGCGATCAAGCGGACGATGGACTCCGTGATGGAGTCCGGCGTCCTCGGCGTGAAGATGGAATTGGCCGGACGACTCGGCGGCTCCGAAATGAGCCGGCGGGAGAAGGCCAGCCGGGGGAGCATTCCCCTGAGCACACTGCGGCGTCACATCGACTACGGGTTCGCCCAGGCCAAAACGGCCCAGGGGATCATCGGAGTCAAAGTCTGGATCGACCTCGGCGACTACTCGGAAGAAACCAATGGCGTTGATGCCCAAGCGGGTCAAGCACCGCAAGCAGCAAAGAGGGCGTATAAAAGGTGAGGCCCAACGGGGCAACACCATCGCCTACGGCGACTTCGGACTGCAGGCCACTGAGGCCGGTTACGTGACGGCGCGCACCATCGAGGCGAGCCGGATCGCGATCATGCAGTACATCCGGGGCGAGGGGAAGCTGTATATCCGCATCTTCCCCCACAAGCCCGTTACCGCCCGCCCGCTGGAAACGCGGATGGGTAAGGGCAAGGGCGACCCGGATCACTGGGTCGCCGTGGTCCGCCCCGGCACCGTCCTGTTCGAAGTCCTCGGCGTGTCGAAAGACGCGGCGAAGGATTGTTTCGCCCGCGTCGCCTACAAGCTGCCGGTCAAGGTCCGGTTGCTCGAGAAGACGCCCGGGCCGTTGCAGTCCTAACCCAGTCTGATCCGCGGCCGCGTTTTGCGACCGCGGGCGAACCCGTTCCCTTCCCCCGCATCCCAGAGACACGATCATGGCGACCGCCTCCGAATTGCGGGAGATGAGCGTCGAAGAACTCGGCCACCAGCTCAACAGCGCCCGGCAGGAACTGTTCCGCCTGCGGTTCCAGGCGAGCACCGAGAAGTTAGAGGCTCCCTCCAACCTCAAGAAGCTCCGCCGGGACATCGCCCGCATCCTGACGATCCGGCACGAGCGGGAACGCTCCGCCGCGTCCGCCGCCTAACTTGAGCGCCGCCGGCGTCGGCCGGCGATCGACTGACAGTTTTCCGGTTCCCTCCCCCGACCGGCGCCCCGCACTCCCCCAGATGCTTTCCTCCCAACGATGAAGACCCGACTCCGCGGCACCGTCACCAGCGACGCCAACGCCAAGACCCTGCGGGTCGAGGTGCAGCGCCGGTATCGGCACCCGAAGTACGGCAAGATCGTGCGGGGGCGGACCGTCTGTCACACGCATGATCCGCACGAGCGGGGCAAGCTGGGCGACGTGGTCGAGATCGTCGAGTGCAAGCCGCACTCGAAGCTGAAGCGCTGGGAGCTGGTTCGCGTCGTGCAGGCGTCCGACGAGGTCGCCGTGCAGGCGAGCCTGGAGACGGAAGCCGACGTCCCCGAGGCGACCGGCGCCGCGGCCGACAACGCCGTCGCGGAAGACGGTCAGCCGATCCAGTCGCCCGAGGGGCTGACGGAGCCGCCCACCGGCGACGCCGAGCCCGCCGCCAAGCCCGAAGGGCTCGCCTGAGCCGCTGAGTTGCGCGGCCTAGTCGCCCCGTCCGTTCGTTCCGCGTCCCGTCACGCGTTTTCCCCGCACACCCCCTTCCAGATCCGCCGTCGTCCGGCGTCCGAGGCCTCCCGATGATCCAGATGGAAACCGAGCTCGAGGTCGCGGATAACTCCGGGGCTAAGATCGTGAAGTGCATCAAGGTGCTGGGCGGGACTAAGAAGCGGACGGCCGGCCTGGGCGACGTCATCGTCGTCTCGGTGCAGAAGGCGGCCCCTGGCTCCGCGATCAAGAAGGGCGCCGTGACCCGCGGCGTGATCGTCCGCACCCGGAAGGCCCACCGTCGGGTCGACGGCAGCTACGTGCGGTTCGATACGAACGCCCTGGTCGTCACGGACAAGGACGGCAACCCCCGCGGCACCCGCATTTTCGGGGCGGTCGCCCGGGAGCTGCGTGGTCGTTATATGAAGATCGTGTCGCTCGCCAGCGACGTGGTCTGAACGCCCCCCGTCCACCTCGCCCAACCGCTCGTCGCACCGGATCGCCCAGGGGGCTCACGCCCCGCGCTCGCCGAGACCCAGCCATGAAGATCAAAAAGAACGACCTCGTCGTCGTCACCGCCGGCAACCATAAGTCCCCGCAGCCGAAGCGGGTGCTGGAGGTGCGCGACGGCGGCAAGAAAGTGGTGGTTGAAGGCGTCGCCGTGGCGTTCAAGCACGTCAAGAAGGGGCACCCCAAGAGCCCGCAGGGCGGCCGGCTCGAGATCGAGATGCCGATCGACGCTTCGAACGTGATGTACTTCGACCAGGCGGCCGGCAAGCCCTGCCGCCTCGGCTACCGGTTCACGGAGGACGGGGCCAAGGAACGGTACTGCAAGGGCAGCGGCAACGCCGCCGGCATCGTCAGCCCGCCCAAAGCCAAGTACGCCAGCAAATAGGTCCCGAGCGCCGCTCACGCGAAGTGGGCGGCTTACCCTCCACCGCGAAAGCGCATCGGCGAGCGGCGTCCTCCCGCCGCAGCCCCCGCCGGTCCCTGAAAGAACGTCATGAAGCCCCGCCTTCACACCAAGTACGAGAACGAAGTCCTCCCCGAGCTGAAGAAGGAGCTCGGCCGGGAGAACGAGCACGCGCTGCCGAAGCTCAAGAAGGTCGTCATCAGCATGGGCCTCGGCGAGGCCAGCCGCGACAGCAAGCTGATCGACGCCGCCCAGGACATGCTCTCGATCATCGCCGGCCAGAAGGCGGCTCGTCGTCGGGCGACGAAGAGCATCTCGCAGTTCCGCCTCCGCGAGGGGACGGAAGTCGGCGTGATGGTCACGCTGCGGGGCGCTCGGATGTACGAGTTCCTCGACCGCCTGATCGCTCTGGCGCTGCCGCGAGTCCGCGACTTCCGTGGTCTGAACCCGAAGGGCTTCGACGGGGCCGGCAACTTCAACATGGGCCTGAACGAGCAGTACGTGTTCCCGGAGATCGATCCGGACCGCTTCCCCAACCAGCAGGGGATGAACATCGTGATGGTCACCACCGCCCGGGACGACGACGAGGGCCGCCTGCTGATGCGGAAGCTCGGCCTGCCGCTCCGCAAACCGGGCGACACCGGCGGCCGCCGCAAGTAACCTTTCCGCTCTCGACCCCACCCCGTCCGCGGGCCCCGTTTCCCGGCCCCGTTTCGCACTCTCCTCTCCCACCCAGGCAACCCCGCCATGATGACCGACCCGGTGGCGGACATGCTCACCCGCATCCGCAACGCCGTCGCGATCGAGCGGCCGCACGTCGACATTCCCACCTCCAAGCTCAAGGTCGGCATCGCCGAGGCGTTGCAGCGCGAGGGCTACATCTGGGAATACGAGATCGTCGAGAACGAACCGCGGAATCTTCTGCGGCTCATCCTCAAGTACGGTCCGAACGGCGAACGGGTCATCACCAAGATCGACCGGCTCTCCAAGCCGGGCTGCCGCGTGTACGCCAACGTCAAGGGCACCCCGGTGGTGCTGGACGGCCTGGGCGTGGCGATCCTCAGCACCAACAAAGGCGTGCTGAGCAGCCGCGAAGCCAAGGATCAGAACGTCGGCGGCGAAGTCCTATGCACGATTTATTGATCTGAGTCGTTTGTAAGCCGTCCTCTGCGAGAGGGCGGCCGACCCGTACTCCCCCCTCCTCCCGGACGCCCCGTCGGTCGATCGGCCGACGGCCCGCCGACGGATCTTTCCCGCAACGCAATTATGTCTCGTATCGGCAAGCAGCCGGTGGTCGTGCCGGACGGCGTGACCGTCTCCGTCGACAAGAAAGTCGTGTCCGTCAAGGGCCCGAAGGGCGAACTGTCCTTCGAGCCGCACCCGAACATGACGGTCGAGCTCGCCGACGACGGCAAGACCGTCTCGGTCACCCGGCCGAACGATCAGGCTCAGAACCGGGCGCTGCACGGGCTGACGCGGTCGCTGATCGACAATATGGTCACCGGCGTGAAAGAGCCGTTCGAGCGGAAGCTGGAGATTCGCGGCGTCGGCTACAACGCCCGGATGAACGGCAACACGCTGGCGTTGCAGGTGGGCTTCGCCAACACGATCGAACTGACGGTGCCGGACGGCGTCGAGTGCACGCTGCCGGACCAGACGCACGTCGTCGTCCGCAGCCCGGACAAGCAAAAGTGCGGGCAGTTCGCCGCCAACGTCCGCAAGGTGCGTCCGCCCGAACCGTACAAGGGCAAGGGCATCCGCTACGAAGGCGAACAGGTCAAGCAGAAGGCCGGTAAGGCGTTCGGCTCCGGCGGCAAGTAATCCCCGCCGTTTCCGCGTCCGTGAGCCGGGGCGGTTGCCCCGGTGCCCGCCGTTTGCTCTCTGGCGGTTGCCCTTTCGGCCGCCTCACCGCATAGTGCCCGGCCCGCCGCCGGGCGACGAACCCCCGCAGTCCCATGCCGACCCAGAAGAAACTCGCCCAGACCCGCGCCCGCCGCGGTTACCGCGTGCGCAACCGGATCCGCAAGTTCGCGGCCGGTCGGCCGCGGCTGACGGTGTTCCGCTCCAACAAGCACACCTACGCCCAGCTGATCGACGACACGGCCGGCCGTACGCTGGCCGCCGCCAGCACGACCGAGTCCGCCTCCGGCGGCAAGGCGGCCGGCGACACCGATGCGGCGAAGAAAGTCGGCGAGCTGATCGCTGAACGGGCCAAGGAAGCCGGCGTGACCGAGGTCGTCTTCGACCGCGGCCGCTACGCCTTCCACGGCCGCGTCGCCGCCGTCGCCCAGGGCGCCCGCGACGGCGGGCTCAACTTCTAATCGCACACCCGCGGAGACCGGGGCGGCCGTCGCCCGATCGCCCGCCTCCCACTCGACCTTCGACTTCCCACCTTCGACCTCCCATGTCTCAAGGCCGCGGCGACTCGCCGGAAAAGACCGTCCAGATTCGCCGCTGCTCCTGCGTGGTGAAGGGCGGCCGCCGCTTCAGCTTCACCGCGTTGGTGGTGAGCGGGAACTCTCAGGGCAAGGTCGGCTACGGCTACGGCAAGGCGATCGAGGTGCCCCTGGCGATTGAGAAGGCCACCAAGCAGGCCAATCGCCAGATGAAGGACATCCCGCTGGTCGAGGGGACGATCCCGCACAAGGTGATCGGCAGCTATCGCAGCAGCAAAGTGATCCTGATCCCGGCTCGTCCCGGTACCGGCATCATCGCCGGCGAGGCGGTGCGGGCGGTCGTGGAGAGCGCCGGCGTCACGGACATCCTGACCAAGAGCATCGGGTCCTCGAACCCGGTGAACCTTGTCAAAGCGGTGATGAACGGCTTGGAGTCGCTCCGCACCCGTGAGACCGTCGCCACGCTCCGCGGCGTCGAGCTCTAAATCAGTTTGCCGGCCGCCCTCGCGGAGAGGGCGGCCGGCCACGTTCTTACTTCTTACCATCAGTCCGCCGCACGACGGCACGGGCGAGGCGGGAGCCGACCAATGATTATCGACGACGTCCATAAGGGCATCCGCAAGAACCGCAAGAAGAAGCGGATCGGTCGCGGCCCCGGCTCCGGCCACGGCAAGACCAGCGGCCGCGGCCACAAGGGCTACTTCTCGCGGTCCGGCTCCAGCAAGCGGACCGGCTTTGCTGGCGGCACCACGCCGTTGTTCATGCGGGTCGCGAAGCGGGGCTTCTCCAACGCGAAGTACCGCCTGAAGGTCGCGGCGGTGAACGTCTCCGCCCTGGAGGTGTTCGACGCCGGCACCGAGATCACGCCGGAGTTTCTGAAGGCGAAGGGCTTCACCAACGGGCCGTTCGACGTGGTCAAGATCCTTGGCGACGGCGAGCTGACGAAGAAGCTGACGGTGAAGGCGCATCGCTTCAGCGCCAGCGCTCGCAAGAAGATTGAGGACGCCGGCGGGACCGTCGTTGAGGTGGAGCGGACGAAGCCGGAGAGCAAGCGCTCCCGCGGCGTCGCCGCCGCGATGGCCGCGGCCGGCGAGACCGTCAGCGGCGCGGTCGCCGGAGCCGCCGAGGCGGTCGCCGACGTCGCGGAGTCCGTGAAAGAGACCTTGACCGACGGCGACGCCTCCGCCGACGCTGGCGAGTCTGCCGAGAACTGACGCCCCCGCCGCGGCCCCTCGCGGCTGCCGGGTCATCTCCCCTGCCGATCAAGCCCCGAAGGACCGCGGGACGCGATGTTCAATAAGCTCGTCACCGTCTTCCGCATCCCCGAGTTGCGGCGGAAGATCCTGCTCACGCTGATCCTCCTCGCGGTGTACCGCATGGGGTTCAGCATCCCCCTGCCGTTCATCGATCAGGATCAGCTCGCCGCCCTGCAGGCCAAGAGCAGCGGCGACAGTAACGATCCGACCGGACGCGTGTTGCAGGTCGTCAGCCTGTTCTCGGCGTCCAGCCTGTCGAACGCGACGATCTTCGGGCTGGGGATCATGCCGTACATCTCGGCGAGCATCATCTTCCAGTTGCTCGGCAGCGTCTATCCGCCCCTGGAGAAGCTCCAGAAGGAGGGCGAGAGCGGGCGACGAAAAATCACCGAGTGGACGCGGTACGCCACGGTGCTGATCTGTATCGGGCAGAGTTATTTCTGGATCAAGCAGCTCTCCAGCGGCAGCCTGACCGGTCAGAAGCTCATCATGACCGAGTACGACTGGTGGCTGTACTACATGCTCGGCACCGTTGTGATGACCGCCGGCACGATCTTCCTGATGTGGATCGGCGAGCAGATCGACGCCTACGGCATCGGCAACGGCATTAGTTTGCTGATTATGGCGGGCATCCTCGCCCAGATGCCCGGGGCCGGTTACGACCTGCTGCAACCGGCGTTCAAGAACGGCATCGCTCTCGGCTCGGAGATGGGCATCGACACGCTGTTGTTGCTCACGCTGCTCTTTGCCGGGGTGATCGCGTGGGTGGTGTTCATCACTCAGGGCCAGCGGCGGATTCCGATCCAGAGCCAGAAGCACGTCCGCGGCCGTCGCAGCGCGGGCGGTCAGCGGCAGAGCCTCCCGCTGCGGGTGAACCAGGCCGGCGTGATGCCGATCATCTTCGCCAGCAGTCTGCTGATGTTCCCCTACTTCATCTTCAACTACCTCCAGCAGGTGTTCCCGAACATCCGCGTGTTGCAGGAGTTGAACGCCGCGTTCGGCGGGCAGGGCTTCATCTACAACCTGCTGTACGTCGCGCTGATCTACTTCTTCTGCTACTTCTGGACGGCGATCACCTTCAACCCGAAGGATATGGCGGAGAACCTGAAGGACTACGGCTCCTTCATTCCCGGCTACCGCCCCGGCGCCCGGACCGCCAATCACTTGGAAGCCGTGATGGTGCGGATCACCTACGTCGGCGCCGCGTTCCTGGCGCTGGTGGCGATCATCCCGGCGATCATCAGCTCCTACCTCGGCGTTCCCCCGCTGGCCGCGAGCTTCTACGGCGGCACCGGCCTGCTGATCGTGGTGAGCGTCGTGCTGGACCTCGTCCAGAAGATCGACAGCCACCTCGTGATGCGGAACTACCCGGGGCTGTTGGACGCGGAGAACTGAAGGAATTCAGATGGGGATGTCGGATCGCGGAGGTGACGGACGGCGAAGGCTCGCGTCACATCCCTCATTCCCAATCTGACGTTCCACTCCCCGATGCCCGTCGCTCTCAAATCCGCCGCCGAGATCGACCGCATGCGTGCGGCCGGTGCGGCGGTGGCGGCGTGTCATGACGCGGTGCGGGCGATTCTGAAGCCCGGAGTGACCACGCGGGAACTGGACGACGCCGTGTGGCGGGCGATGCGGCAGCGGGGCGGGTCCCCGCTGTTCCTCAGCTTCCCCAACGCCGACGGCGACGGTCCCCCCTTCCCGGCCGTCACCTGCATCAGCGTGCAGGACGAGGTGGTGCACGGGATTCCCTCGGACCGGCCGCTGAAGGCCGGGGAGTTGGTCAGCGTCGACGTCGGCGTGCGGCTGAACGGGTGGTGCGGCGACAGCGGTTGGACCTACGCCGTGGGCGAGCCGTCCCCCGAGCACGCCCGACTGATGGACTGCGGCCGCGAATCGCTGGCGTTCGCCCTGCGGGAGCTGCCGCGGCGGAAGCGCTGGAGCGAGATCGCCGGCCCGCTGGCGGAGATCGCCGCCGCCGCCGGATTCGGGGTCGTGAAGGAATTCAGCGGACACGGCCTCGGTCGCACGATGCACGAGGAGCCGGAGGTCCCAAACTACGCGGACGACCTGCGGTCCAACTGGGACTTCGATCTGGTTCCGGGCCTGACGCTGGCGATCGAGCCGATGCTGACGGCCGGCAGTCCGGAGGTGAGCGTCTCGGACGACGACTGGTGGACGGTGACCACCGACGACGGCTCCGCCGCCGTACACTTCGAACACACCGTCGCCCTGACGGAGCGCGGCGTGGAGATCCTCACCGCCGGCGTCGGCGAGTCGCTCCCGCTGTGAGTCGGCGGAGCCGCCTTGAGGCGAACGTCCCGCCGCGGCACGGTTTTCGCGGTCGGGTCGGTTGAGGTTCCGACGGACGGCGCCTAGACTCGGCGGTTCGCCCCCGTGCGCCCCCGGTGCCTCCGATTGGCGCCGGCGCTTTCTCGCCGTTTCGTCGCCGCCCCGGGCGGCCCCTATTTGCCCCGCTCAGGGAGGACTGCCCGATGAAGGTTCGTGCCAGCGTCAAGCGCATCTGCGAAGCGTGCAAGGTCGTCCGCCGCAAGGGGCGGGTCTACGTGATCTGCACCGCCAACCCCCGTCACAAGCAGCGCCAGGGTTAGTCCCCGGCCGATCCGGCCGCGCCCGCTCCCCGTTTTTCCGCTCCTGGGGCAGTCGCCCCACGCTCGCCTCCCGCCAGCACTCGAAGTTATGCCGCGTATCCAGGGCGTCGACATCCCCAACGACAAGCCCGCATACATCTCGCTGACGTACCTGTACGGCATCGGCCGTCACACGGCGATTCAGATCTGCGAGCAGCTCGACCTCGATCCCCGCGTGAAGGCGGGCGAGATCGGCGAAGAGGGCATCTCTCAGATCAATAATCTGCTGGATAAGTCCTACACGATCGAGGGCGCCCTGCGGCGTCAGGTCGCCGGCGACATCGCCCGGCTGCGGGAGATCGGCTGCTATCGCGGCATTCGGCATCGCCGCGGCCTGCCGGTTCGCGGTCAGCGGACCCAGACCAACGCCCGCACCCGCAAGGGCGGCAAGAAGACCGTCGCCGGCAAGAAGGGCGTGAAGGACATGCGGCACTAGTCGCGGCGGATCTTCCGTTGTACTGCTGGTTCCGCCTGTCCGGTTGCGTTCGCTCCCCCTCCATCTCCCGATTTAGCAGCTCAATCTCCCCGCCGTGGCCAAAGTCAAACGCAAGCGCGTCCGTCGCAACGTCAGCCGGGCCGTGGCCCACATCAAGGCGACGTTCAACAACACCACGGTGACGATCGCCGACACCAACGGCGACGTCCTCTGTTGGGCGACGGCCGGCACGATGAACTTCAAGGGCTCCCGCAAGAGCACGCCCTACGCCGCCCAGCGGGCCGCGGAGAGCTGCGCCGAGCGGGCCGCGAAGTTCGGCGTCAAGGAGATGGAGGTCAAGGTGAAGGGGCCCGGCAGCGGCCGCGAGAGCGCCATCACCGGGCTGCAGATTCCCGGCCTGTCCATCAAGAGCATCGAGGACGTCACCCCGCTGCCGCACAACGGCTGTCGCCCGCCGAAGAAGCGCCGCGTCTGACGGCCCCCGCGCTCGTCTCCGCGATTCCGGTTCGTCCCGGCGCCGCGGCGAGCGCCCGGCGCGGCCAGGGATCGGCCCGCCGCTCCTCTCGCCGCGGCCCCGCCAGGGGTTCGCGGCGTTTCCCGTCCGGTCGGTCAGCGTGAAGACCGCCGGCGGCCCGCCCCCCGCCGACCCCTCCCAGGTCTCTGTTCTATGCGTATCCGCTGGCGCGGCCTCGAACTTCCCAGTAGCGTCACTTCCGATCGGGAGACGCTGACCGACACCTATTGCGCGTTCCACGTCGAGCCGTTCGAGCGCGGCTTCGGGCACACGATCGGCAACAGCCTCCGCCGCATCCTGCTGTCCAGCCTCGAGGGCTCCGCGGTCAGCAAGGTGAAAATCCAGGGCGTCCAGCACGAGTTCAGCACCATCCCTGGCGTCCTGGAGGACGTTACGGATATCTGCCTGAACCTGAAGAGCCTGGTCGTCAAGAACCACAGCCCGGCTGAGAAGACCCTGCGGATCGAGAAGCACGGCGCCGGCCCGGTGACCGGGGCGGACGTGATCGGCGACGATCAGGTGCACGTCGTCAACACCGACCTGCACATCGCCACGCTGACGGAGGACGTCTCCTTCGTCGCCGAGATGGCCGTCAACAACGGCCGCGGCTACGTGCAGGCCGCCGAGTTCTACGAACGCGACCCGGAGCCCGGCACGATCCCGCTGGACGCGATCTTCAGCCCGGTCACCCGCGTCCGCTACCGGATCGAGGAGACCCGCGTCGGTCAGCGGACGAACTACGACCGCCTGATCCTCGAAGTCTGGACCGACGGCACCATCACCCCGGAGATGGCGCTGGTCGAGGCCTCCAAGATCCTCCGCAAGCACCTCAACCCGTTCATCAACTACCGCGAGCCCGGCCCGCTGATGCCGCCGGAGAGCGGCCTGCGGCGGATGATGGACGAGACCGGCTACAGCCCCGTCGATCAGGAGCTGGAAGAGAAGCTCAACATGAGCCTCGCCGAGCTGGAGCTGAGCGTCCGGGCGACGAACTGCCTGGAAAGCGAAGGGATCAACAGCGTTCGCGACCTCGTCACCAAGAACGAGGACGAACTGCTCCAGGTCCGGAACTTCGGCGAGACGACCCTCGTCGAGGTCCGCGAGCAACTCCAGCAGCACGGCCTGCGGCTGGGGATGCGCGTCCCCGCCCGCACCTGATCACTGTGACTTCGTTCGTAACGCCGAGGCCCTCCAGGGTCTCGGCGTTACGACGTTTCCGGTCGGGGCGAACCGTTCGCCCCGGACCCTAACCCGTCGTCGCGGCCGCCACGCCCCCGTCAATCCGGCGGTCGCGGCGACCCGGGTTCCCTCCCCCGCCCCTGAACCTCCCACGAAAGCAATTCCATGCGTCACCGCATGCGTGGCCGTAAGCTCGGCCGCAACGCCTCGCACCGTAAGGCCATGTTCAAGAACATGGCGTGCAGCCTGATCCGCAGCGTGCGTCCGGACATGGACGACCCCGGCGCCCCGCTGGTCGCCGGACGAATCGTGACGACCACCGCCAAGGCCAAGGAGTTGCGGCCGTTCGTTGAGAAGCTCATCACGATGGGCAAGAAGGCGAAGATCGCCGCCGCCGCCGCCGAGGAGCACGCCACCGACGCGGAGAAGGGCTCGGCCGAGTGGAAGCAGTGGCGCGAGGGCGAGGGCTGGCGGAACTGGACCGCGGCCCGGGCGCCGTACGTCGCCCTGCGGCGGCGGGCGTTCAGCAAGCTGCGTGACGAGGAGGCGGTCGACATCCTGTTCGAGGAACTGGCCGACCGCTTTGAGAACCGTCCCGGCGGGTACACCCGCGTGGTGCGGCTGGCGACCCGCCGGCTGGGCGACGGCGGCGAGCAGGCGATGATCGAGTTCGTCGGCGAGAACGACGCCCGCAGCCGCTCCGGCCGCAAGCGGACCGCCCCGGTCGTCCGCAACGACGCTCCGAAGGTCGTCGCCGACGAGACGACCGCCGAGGAAACCACCGAGCCGCCTAGCGACGAAGCGGACGCCTCCGGCCCGCCGCCGGAAGCCCCGGAGACCGCCGAGGGCGAAGCCGCCGAGGGGGCTCCGGCCGACGAACAGCCCCGGAACCAGCCGGAGTAAGGCCCGTTTTCGGTTCTCCTGATAAACCGCCAGCGTCCCGGACCCTCCCAGGGTCC